>JBOGKL010000389.1:0-1804 GCA_050745525.1 Terriglobales bacterium
GCCCGGCTCGGCGCGCCCTGCTGCCGCGCGACGCCGCTTTCCGGCCATCGCCGCCGTGGGCGCCTCGGCTGGAGGGCTGGAGGCGTTTACCGAGCTGCTGACCGCCCTGCCGCGCGACGCCGCCCAGGACATGGCTTTCGTGTTTCTGCAGCACCTTCAACCCTCCCATCCCAGTCTGCTGCCCGAGCTGTTGCAGAGGTCCACCTTTCTCGCCGTCGAGGAGGCGCGCGATGGCGTGCTGCCCGAGCCTGGCTACGTCTATGTGCTGCCCGCCGCCAAGGAAATGGTGCTGCGCCGCGGCCGCTTGAAGCTGAGCGCCCGCAAAGGGCACGAAATTTCCCTGCCTATTGACCTGTTTATGCGCTCCTTGGCCGCAGAGCGCAAAAGCGCCGCCATCGGCGTTGTGCTGGCCGGAACCGCCAGCGATGGCACGCTCGGTCTGACGGCCATCAAGGCCGAAGGCGGCATCTGTTTCGCCCAAAGCGAGGGCAGCACCCAATTCAATGGCATGGCCCGCAGCGCCATCGCCAGCGGCTGCGTGGATTTCGTTCTGCCGCCGGCGGATATCGCTCGCGAGCTGGCCCGCATCGGCCGCCATCCCTACGTCGCCGGAGCGGAAGCCCAACGAGCGGCCGAGATCGGCCTCAATGCCGGCAGCCACCGCGCGTATGTCGCCATCCTCGAAATCGTGCGCCGCGAGACCGGCATGGATTTTGCCGAGTACCGCAGCTCGACCATCGAACGCCGCATCGCCCGGCGCATGGCCCTGCACACGCTCGAGCGCCCGGAAGACTATTTGCGTTATCTCCACGATTATCCCCGTGAAGTGGCGCAGTTGGGCGAGGACATCCTCATCCCCGCCACGCGTTTCTTTCGCGACCCGGAGGTCTTTGAGGCGCTCAAGAATCGCATCCTTGCTCCCCTGGTGCGCCAGCGCCGGCGGTCCAGCCAGCCCATCCGTCTGTGGTCGGCCGGCTGCTCCACCGGCGAAGAGACGTATTCACTGGCCATGATTGCCCTCGAGTGTTTGGGAGAGACGGGGGGCGGCGGTGTCGCGGTGCAGATATTCGGCACCGATTTGAACGAGACCGTGGTGCGACGCGCCCGCGCCGGCCGCTATGGGCTCGATCTCTCCGCCGATATTTCCCCCGAGCGCTTGCAGCGGTTCTTCATCAAGACCGAAAGCGGCTACCAGGTTGGGCGCGCGCTGCGCGACGCCTGTATCTTCGCCCGCCACAATGCTGTGCGCGAAGCCCCTTTTTCCCGCCTCGATCTCATCTGCTGCCGCAACGTCATGATCTACATGGAACCGCCTCTGCAGCGCCGCCTGCTGTCCATCCTGCACTATGCCCTCACCCCCGGCGGCGTGCTGGTGTTGGGCACGGCCGAAAGCACAAGCGCCACGCCGCGGCTGTTCCGCCCCGCCGCCCGCCTCGGCCGCAAGCTTAAGATGTTCACCAAGCAAGGCGTCAGCAGAGCCGTCGATTTTTCGCTGGGCGAGAATCCTCCGGCCGCCGAGCGTGCGGTTCAGGACGCGGCCAGCGCGCAGCAGGCGGCGGGCGCCCGCGATATCCACCGGGAGGCCGACAGCATCCTGCTCAGCCAGTTCGCCCCGCCCGGCGTGATCGTGGATGCCAACCTCGAGGTCCTCGAGTTCCGCGGCCGCTGCAACGAGTTCCTCGAACTCGCTCCCGGCGCCGCCAGCCTCAATTTGCTCAAGTTGGCCCCCGGCGATCTGGGCGCCTATGTCCGCAGCGCCGTGCTACAGGCGCGCCGCAGGCAGGCCACGGTGCGCGTCGAAGGC
>JBOGKL010000390.1:0-3050 GCA_050745525.1 Terriglobales bacterium
GTGCTCGCGCCGGCGCCGCGGCCGCGGGCTCGGGCTTGTCGGGCAAATAGCCCTGCAGCTTCGTTTGCAGCATGCGCGGGTTCATGCCCTCGAGAATCCCGATCACGCCCTCGAGCATGATCTCGCGCATCAGATCCTGCTCGCGCTTGCGCACGCGCAGCTTGCCCGCGATGGGAAGAAACGCCAGGTTGGCGCTGGCCACTCCATACACGGTGGCCACGAAGGCCACGGCAATGCCGCGGCCCACCTCATTGATGTTGTTCAACTGCTGCATCACCTGAATCAGCCCCAGAATGGCGCCGATGATGCCGATGGTGGGGGCGAAACCGCCGGCGGCATCAAACGCCTGGATGCAGCGCTCCGCCTGCTCGGCGTGGTTGCCCATCTCGACTTCCATGTTCTCGCGCAGTTCCGCTGCTTGCGTGCCGTCCACGGCCAGCATCAGCGTCTTGCGCAGGAAGGGCTCCGGAATTCCGTCCAGTTCCTTGTCCAGCGCCACCACGCCGTCTTTGCGCGCCTTCTGCGCGAAAAGCACGATGCGGTCGATCAGCCCCGCCATGTCGGGTTCCTGGTAGAAAAAGACCTTCTTCACTTCCCGCGCCGCCCGCACCACCGTGGCCATGGGGAACTGCAACATCACCGCGCCCAGCGTCCCGCCGAACACGATGAGCGCCGCTGTGGGCTGGAGGATCTGGGCGACGTTGCCGCCATCCATCATCAGCCCGGCCAGGATGCCGCCGACGGCGACGCCAATGCCCAATGCGCTACTGCGGTCCATGCGTCCCATCACCTTCCTCGCGCACGACGATCGGGATCGCCGGCGGTGCTCCCGTGCTGAGCCGATAGCTGTGAATGCGCTTCAGGATTTCCCCCGGCCCCTCCTCGACGGTGAGCTTTTCCCCATTCACCAGCGTGACCACGGTGTCGTGCAATTGCTCAATGCTCTTGATCAGATCGCAGTTGAGAATCAACTGCTGATGATTCAGACGGGTCAGCGAGATCATAGTGGCCCTCGCCTCGCTTATCGGCCGGTCGCGGCCGGACTTGAGCCGTGTCTAAGAAATTTCTAATCTTGGCCTTCACGCCTGTCGGTGCGCCCGCCGGTCTGCTTGGCCCTTAGCATGCTAAAGCACCAGCGATGACCATTGGCCTCTCCATGATCGTGCGTGATGCGGAGGCGGATCTTCCCGCCTGCCTGGCCAGCGTCCGCGGGTGGGTGGATGAAATCGTGGTGGCCGACACCGGCTCGCGCGATGGCAGCCGCGCCTGCGCCCGCGCCCTGGGTGCCCGCGTCGTGGATATCCCCTGGGAAGACGATTTTGCCGCCGCCCGCAACCATGCCTTATCCGCCATGCAGAGCGATTGGGTGCTGGTGCTCGACGCCGATGAGCGCCTCGAGCCCGGGCCCCGTCCGCGATGGCTGGCGCAATGCGGCGGCCCGGCCGACGCCCTGCAGGTGCCCATCCGCAATTACGTTTCTTCGCTGCAGGCGCGCATATGGGATCGCCCCGCCCGTCCCAACGACGGCGCCTGGCCGGAGGCGAAGGCCTATCCCGCCTGGGTCGAACACGAAAATGTCCGCCTCTTCCGCCGCCATCCCGAACTCTACTTTGTCGGCCGGGTGCATGAAAGCGTGGGGCCGCGCGTGCGTCCCGCCGGTCTGTGCCTGGGGCGCGCCAGCGCGCGCATTCATCATTTCGGCATGGTGCGGCCGCCGGCTGTGATCGCCGCAAAAAATCTGCTTTACCGCGATCTGGGCCGGCGCAAGGTGGCCGAGCGCCCGGCCGATCCCCAGGCGCATTTTGAGCTGGGCCTGGTTGAGTTCGACAACTTTCATAATGACGCGGCCGCACTGCGCTCGTTCGAGCGCGCGCTGCGGCTGCAGCCCGGCTTCGCCCAGGCCTGGTACTTTGCCGGCGCGTGTCTGACGCGGCTGGGACATCCGCAAGAGGCGATCGGGTTTCTCGAGCAGGCCGCCGCGCGCGGCTGCCAGGCGCCGCAGCTTCCCGAGTTCCGCGCTGATGCCGCCTACAACCTGGGCCACTTTGCCGCCGCCGCCGACGGTTACCGGCAGGCGGCGCGGCGCGCGCCTCATCCTTCTCTCACCAGCAAGCGCGGCTTGGCGGAGTTGCGCGCCGGGCGCCGCGTGGCCGGTCTCGCCCTGCTGCGCCAAGCGGTGGCGGACGCCCCCGACCTGGAGGAAAACCATGACCGTCTGAGCACCGCCCTGGTGTGGATCGAGGATTGGAGCGCTGCCCAGGAGGCGCTGCGCGAGCGTATCCGCCGGTTCCGCGATGAGCCGCAGGGCTATTTGCGGCTGGCCGCCCTGCTCGTGCGCACCGGCGAGCTGGAGCAGGCGCAGACCTGGCTGCGCCTGGCCTTGCGCCACGTGCCCGGCGATGCCGCTCTGCGCCGTGCCTGGCGCGAGCTGCAGCGGTCGGTGGCCGGGGCCCTCGACCAAGGCGAAGCAGAGACGCCCCTAAAGGCGGTGCCGGGCGCTGCCGATAGGAACCCCGTGAGTGGAAACATTCCGGAAGCCGAGCCGGCTAAAGCCGGGAGCGAACCACTCGCAAAGGAGCGTCTCTTATGTCCATGAGTATTCTGAACGATATTCCCGCTTTAGCCGCGCAGAATGCCCTGAGTTCCAATCAGGCGCAAATGCAGAACACGTTGATCCAGTTGTCCACGGGACAGCGGATCAACAGCGGCGCCGATGATGCCGCCGGCCTGGCCATCGCCGATGGCCTCAAAGCCAACATCACCGCTTTGAACCAAACCACGCAGAACGTCAGCGACGGCATCGGCCAACTGCAGGTGGTGGACGGGTCCCTGGGCCAGGTCACCGATCTGCTCAACCGCGCCGTCACGCTGGCCACCGAGGCCGCCAACGGCACCGAAACCAGCACGCAGCGCAGCGCACTGGACTCGGAATTCACCTCCATCAAAAACGAAATTGACAATATCGGTGCCAATACCAACTTCAACGGATCGAACGTCTTTGTCTCCACCGCGACCTCGATCTTCCTCAGTGACAGCAGCAGCAACTACTC
>JBOGKL010000391.1:0-17104 GCA_050745525.1 Terriglobales bacterium
CCCGGAGTGCTGGCACGTATCGCAGCCGTCTTGGCCGAGCAGAACATTAATATTGACTTCGTTCTGCAGCGACCTCATCTGGACAAGTCGCGCCTTCCGTTCGTGATCACGGTCGAGCCCGCCAGCGAACCCGAGATGGAGCGCGCCGCCTCCGCCATTGACGCCAGTGGCGTTGCGCTGGAACCCGTGCTGCTGCTGCGCATGGCAACCGGCAGCTAGGGCGAGCTGCAGACTGTTTTGCCATCTGCTACTTGGCGCCCGGCAGCCGTACGGTCATAAGCATGCCCTGCCGCCGCACCAGACGTTTGCGCGTCTTTATTTCCGGGTGGCGTCGCCTCAGCTCCTCCACTGCGGCTTCCGCCAGCTGCCGGTTGCGGCCCCGGACGATCTTGGAAACTTCCCACTCGGTAAGGCGCGCCAGATCTGGCGTCGCCGACAGAGCGCGCGAGCGGTCGGTAGAGTCCGCTGAGTGCTGCATTCGCCGATTCGGTGTCCTCGCCATCGCCCGCCAATGCCAGCACAATCCCCCGGCGATGGTGCGGACGCGTCAGCGCCTGGTCAATTAAGTCGGCAAGTTCCGAATTGCCCGACTGCCGCAGCAGCCCCGCCAAACTTGCCGCACCCGCCGGGTCCTTTGCCAAGCCTTCCAGCCGCTTGTCCTCGCCCAGTCCAAGCGCGCGCCTACGCACCGGTTCGTGATTCGCCCCATACACCAGCGCCACGTGCCCGTTTGGTCCCTCATAGCCCTCCGGTTTTTCCAGCACGCGGGTACTGTCTCCGCCCGTGCTGCGCAATGCATCACTGCGCATGCCGGCCTCATCGGCTGACGCCGCCAGCGGCGGTTCGTCATCGGCCTGGAAGCTGGGCGGAACATTGAAGCTTTCGTCGTGCATCACCGGCACGCCAATTTTGCCGGGCCCAAGCCTGGAGTTCGCCGCGGCGATCAATGCACGCTCGGGCGTACCCGTCACCGGCTCTGGCGTTGGCGGCAGCGCCCGTGTGGCTGGCGGCGGAGTCGAAGCTTCGATCTCATGCGGCCCGAATTCGGCGGTAGGCGGCTCGTGCAGAGCTTCAGTACCTCCGGTCACTGAACCTGCGCGACGCCCACTACATCGGAGGCAAGTCGTTGCGCCTGGCGTCCCGCTCCCGCCTTTTTCGCCCCATAGCTGGCAGTCTTCGCTCCCACGTAGCCAGCACCTAAGCCCAGCACCGTTGCGACAGGCGCGACCAGCCCCGCCCCGGCTGCCAAGGGTTCGCCCATCTGCATCGCCCCTTCCAGCACATCAGCCGCACCGCCCTCGGACACGGGCACGTTCCGCTCCCGCACGCCGCGGTTTAGCTCCTTACCGCCGCGCACCATCTGCGGAACACCGATCATCGGCGCGTCAAGCACAGGTACGGCGCCCACCGGGGAGAATGTTGCCGGAGCTCCGGTACGCGGGTTCCGCCATGCGATCGCCTGACCGGGCTGCACAGTACTCATCGCCTCAAATGCACGCTCGCCGGCAGATCGCTGGTTCGTAGCCGATGCTCGCCGCGCCTCTGAATCAAGCGCCGCCGCTCCCGGCGGCCGCAGTGCAGAAGGCCGTGCCGGCGCGCCCGCGCCAAACAAACTGCCCCGCGCACCGCGCTTGCTATGCCATGCCGCGGACCGGCCGAGGGCCTAGGGCCATCGGGTACGAAGCTCGCCGGTGTTGCCTTCGACGGCGCCGGTCAGGCATAAAGCTCGAAGGGGGATTTCACTGCCCCAAGATCTCAGCCACCGATGAGTGGTGCAACGCGTCATGCGTGCTTAGCGTTCCAGTTTGGCCATTGCCCAAGCGCACGCGCACTCGCGGCGGCCGGGTTGCACTCGAATAACGGCCCCCAGTCCGGGCTGTCAATTTTGGCTCTTGCGCCGTGCCACCCGCCGACAGCGCGGCCCCCCCGGCAGAGTGCGGCAAAGCGGCCAAGTCTTCAAGGCCGGGCACTGCGCTGGCGCGCTGTGATGCGTCCAGCGCCGCCAGCTCGAGGTCGCCGGGGATGTAACGGATGGGCGCGCTCATTCCCAGTGGAGATCCAAACGGGTATTTCGCTGCTACTGGACCGCTCGGTACGCCGACGTTGTTCGCCGTTCCTGTCGGGCGTGGCATCAGGCGTCCCCAAAATCCCGGATTGCCGCTTCCGACCTCGCGCCCTTGCTCCATTTCTCCGGCCATAGGCTGCTCGGCGTTGGCAACGCGCGCAGCCGCATCAACTCCAGCCACTTCCGACGGCTGCTCGCGCCCGCTTGGCGTGAACGTCGCGGTCCGGAGCCGCCGTGCTGCATCCCAGTTGCCATCTTTCTCGGGAAGCGCCGCGAGCGCCTCCTGCCAACTACGTGGCTGCCGCGCCGCCATTGCTTCCAGCCACGGGTGCTGACCGTTAACGATGTCGCGTGCATCAAGCCCGCTTAGCCTCGGATCCATTTGTCCTCCTCGCATGTCGGTCATCGGTCACCGCCCTCTCCCCTGCGTATCCGCTCACCAGCGGCGAGTACCCGCGACCAGAATCCGCCTGGGAGCCCCATTGCACCTAGGCTGGTCACGTCGCCGGACGCTCGCAGCCCAGCGCGCGCGGCTCGCTCGCCTGGCTGTGTTGCCATGGGTCGCGTCAGCTCGAGCGGCCGCGGCAGCGAGGCGAGGGGCAACCTAGGCGAGCGCTTCACCTGGCCACCGGTCGAGCCCATACGGCGGCCCTGGTCAGCGTCAAAATTGTCCGGCATGGGCTATTTGCCTAAGAGACCACCGCCCAATGTGGAGCCGGACCTGCGCAGAAAGCTGCTCCAAAACCCAGGCGTGCGCGCCATGGCTCCTTGCTGCGCCACGTCCTGGTTGGCCGCTGACAGGCCGCCCTGCGTCGCTCGCGTCGCCTGCCCGTAGAGGTTGCTCTCGCCTGCCAAGGCATTCTGCTGCCCCGAGATGCGCGCGTTTCCGAACGCCTGCGCCAGCGATCCCTGTGCCTGTGCGGTCTGCTGCCCCTGCTGGCGCGCCAGTTCTTCTTCGGTCGCGTTCATTCCTGCCGTATTCCCGGTACGTGCCGCAGCATCCCGCTCTCGCGCCGCCGCAGCGCCAAATGCCCCCGCCAGCGAGCCGGTCTCAGCCTGCCTCATTGCCTGTTTCTCCGCTGCTGAATAGCCCGGGTTCGTGTATTCACTCTGGTAGCCTGTCAATGCCGGCCCGAAGCTTGCCGCCTGGTTGGCTGCACCCGTAGCCGCGGCGTTGCTCGCGCTGCCGAACGCAGATTGTTCTTGCTGGTTGTATGTCTTTGTGTCGCCCCTTGCCACCTGGTCCTCCTAGCGTGGCGCAGTGGGCCACAGCGCCCACATCGCCCGCGCAAACACGTATACCGCCTGAAGCTGGACAGCGCAGGGCTGCCCGTCGCCCGCCCCAGACAACCGGAGGCTCACCGCTTCCCCCGTTATCATAGCCGTCGCCTGCACACTCCTGCTGATTGCCGGGTCAAGCGTGCGCATGGCCAACAGTGCTGCAGGCCGGCCGTCAGTAATGGCCTCCAGCCTCAGGGTGCCCGTTCCCGTTCCCCGCACCTGCACCAGCCCGAGCATCTCGACTCCCTGCCGCTGCATGCGCGTCACCTGCGAGGCCGAGAACGCCCCCGTCGTCAGCGACCAGGCAATTGGCTCGGTGCCGTCCTGCGCGCTCGAGGGGTCCAGAAAGTAGATCGCTCCGCTATTACCGCTCGATGCCACCAGCGTCTGTTGTTCCCCGAGCCGCAGATCGGCGGGTTCGGGTGGCAGCGCGATCGCGCGCCGCACCGCGACCGCCTGGCTCGCGGCGATTGTGTCTTTCGACCAGCGCCGTCCCGGAAAGTAGTGGTAGCGCGCCGTGAACGGCGAAAAGCGTAGGCTCGGCTCCCAGCCATCCAGATAACTCAGCTTGTAGATGGTGTCGCACACAACCGATTGCCCGGTGGGCACGCCCACCCGCACGCACTTATTCTCGTGGTCAACTGCGCACCAAATCTGTGCCGCCTGCGCCCAATTGATCTGCTCCCACGCACCCGGCTTGGCCGCCGATGGCCCAAACAGCTCCTCGCTCAGCCAGTTGGGTGTCGAGCCATCGAAAACGTAGGCGCCGGTTGGGTGCACTAAAAACACGAATTCGCTGCCCACCGCCAGCGCGCGCGGTGAGCAGACGCCTACTGCTTCGGCGATTTTTGTGATGCTCCACGTGGCCGGATCGCCATCGTTGGGGGTGACCAGATAAATTCCCCGCTGCAGCGCCACGTAGAGCTGGTTCCGGAACTCAAATACGGCGGTGACGTTCAGGCCGCTACCCTCTTCCACCTGGAAGAACCCGGTGTCGCCAAAGTACAGCCCGGCGTCGCCTGGCTGGGAGCAGTACACGGTGGCTGGTTGCGCCGGGTCGCCCCACCACAGGAGCCGCTGCGTGGTCTGGCTAAACATCACGCTTTGAATAGTGGGCAGCAGCATGGCACGGAACTGGTCGCTTGTGTCGAGCGAGGCGCCGAGAAAGTCGTCATCGAAGTTAAACGTCGCGCTCGTGGTCGAGTTGTCGTCCACTACGGTCGCGGTTTCGTTCACCCCGTTCACGGCCTGAGGGGTTTCGATGTAGAAGTACGGTCCTGCGCTGGATCCGCCAGCTACGGTGAACGCGATCACACGCGCTACCACCGGCGGCCCTCCAATGGGAATGTTCGTCACCAAAGCCTGTTTTTCCCCGGCAGCTGTCCAACTGAAATAGCCCGACGGCGCGGTGAGCGAACCCTCGCGCGTCTTGTACAGCACCACGCCATAGCGCACGCCCGCGGCAATGTTGCCCACTGTGCCGCTATCTGCGCCGGCCGCTGTGCTGGAGGGGCCAGCGAGGGTGACCGGATCCAGGTTTGTCCCGTCGAAGCTCGCTGGCGCCGCAGAGCCCGTGAGCCCGTTGCCGAACCCCATATAGAGCCGGTTATAGGCGGCGGCGGCATTCATCCAGGCGCCGGAGGGCAAGTGGAGTTCCGAACCCGGGTCAGCAGCCTGTAGGGTGCCGCTGCCCGCCGGGCTTTCGGCGTACAGGTGCCCTTCGGCATCGAACACGACCGGCTGTTCGGTGCCGTTCAGGTGCACGAAATCGGCGAGCCCGCGGACGGCCGCGCCCGACGGTGTGGCCATAGCCAGGGTCAGCCCTTCACGCGTGGATACCTCGCTTTGCGAGTAACGCACGTTGGTGGCCTCGACCATCAGGTCGCAGTCGAGCATTTCCGGCGGCCAATTGGTGATCAGGCCGCCGAAGTGCTCCAACGGAATGGAGGTATAGCTTTGCAGCATTGCTCAAACCACGCCTATAGCTACGCCCGGCGCGTTCGTCGCTGGGATGCTGCCCATGGTCCACTTGCGCACTGCCGCCCGACCGCAGGTCGCGCAGAGCAGGTACGAGAAGCGCGTGCAGGGGCGCCAGTCGCAGCCGAAGACCTGCTCACACCTCGAGCAGGCGTGGTTGTGAACGGGCCCGACGCTCAGTGGGTCGCGTTGCATCCTTATCGCCGTTGTGCGGGCCGCACTAAACATTCACTCCGGTTACCAACTCGGCAAACACATCGGTGGCGCTGGTGATTGCGGCCGGGTACGGCCCAGCGGCCAGTTCGGTACTCTCCGCTGTGAACCACTTCACCAGGAAGTTGCTCAGACTGCTGCCTGGAATCACCTCCGCCGCGAATCCATCGGGCCGATTTACTATCGCCACCAGGCTCGGCATTTGCGCAAAGGACCTGGCCGCCGGAATCCAGGAAGGGTTCTGGATCTGCGTCAGGTCCAACGTGTCGCCGCCCGTGGAGTAGTTGCCGCTGAAACTCAGACTCAGGTGGCGCAGGGTGCGCCGCCGGCCTCCGATCGCATCAATCAAGCTGCTCGTAATTGCCATTGCTTCCTCCCTAACTGTTCTGTCTGACCGCCGGTTCGAACGCTCGGCCGCATATCAAGCCGCCGGCGTCCAGCGATAGCCGTATCCGTTCACGGCTTCGATCCTGCCCGGGAGCCGCCGTCGCAGCCGACACACGGCTGAATCGGCCGCGCGCTTGTAGCTCTCGGCCCGATAGCCCAGTGCTGTGGCCAGGTCGGCACGCGTTACTGTGGTTCCCGGCCGCGCGCACAGCAATGTCGCCAGGGTAAACAGGGTGCGCGGCAGTTGCAGTGTCTCGCCGTTTTCCAAGCTCACATCGCCGGTGCGCGGGTTGAATGTCACGCCTGCGCTCTGGCGGCAATTTCGGCCGACTTAGGCGGCCGCGTGATGGCCCGCCGGATTCCGTGTGTGCCCCCGCGGACCGAGCCGATGACGTTGCTGTGCGTGACCATGGCGGCCGGTGTGCCCTGGGCCAGCACGCGCCGCATGAAGCTCGCATGCCGCTCGCGCCACGTGGCCACGCTTTCCCCATCTGGTAACACCCGTTCCGGATTGTCGAGGTACGGCTGGAGCCGTCGGGCCACGGTGCGCTCATCTCCGGCGCCCAGCAGGCCAGAGTGCAAGGGCGCCAACTCGGGCGCAACCTGCGGCGGGATATCGGCGACGGCGCCCGCAATCCGCGCCGTCTGCGCCGCGCGCCGCGCCGGAGAGTGGTAAATCACCGCAACGTGCGGCCGCTGACGGAGCAGGCGCTGTCCCAACAGCACGGCTTGTCGGCGCCCTTTTCGATTGAGCGCCTCATCCCGTCCACCGTGGCTTTGACCGCGGGCATCGAGCGCCGTCTCCCCGTGTTCGATCAGGTAAATCATGCCGCCCCCGGCACCTCTTGCCCGGCCGGTACCAAGGAGGGGCGGTTTGCTCCTGCTCCGGGCATCATGGCCTGTTGCGGCTGGGCCCGTTGGGCGAGCTGAGCTTCGTCTTGCTGGTGCGCGAGCAAGTGGAGCTTGACGTTGTAATAGCCGGCCGGCGCCTGCGTCTTGGCCTGCAGTCCGGCGCTCGAAACCGCCCAGTCCTTGATGGTCTGGATGTGCACGGCGTGATCATCAATTTCGGCCTCGGGCAGAATGCTTGGCCCGAGTACGCCCTCGGCGCTCATGACCGGTTCCGACTGCATCAGCGCCTCGATTTCCATGAATTGTTTCGAGCGATTGTCATCGCTCGGATCCACGAGTTCCGGCAGTCCCATATACCGGCTCACGACCGGGCGGTTCACCGGCGCCCCGATGATATCCAGCAGCTCCGGATCCTTGGTTTGCAGTATGTTTTCCAACGACTGGCGGATTTGCCCGAAGCTTTGCGGATAGTCCTCATCCGCCGTAGGGGTGGCGATCACATTGCCGCGAATATCGCCCAAACGGATGTATTCGGAGCGATAGCCTTCACCTTTCCCTTCGACGACCATCTCCACGTCGTCGCTGCGGTTGCGCTTAAAGCACTCAATCGCCAGTGTCATTTCCCGCGCCTCGGCCTCCCGCATCTGTTTCCAGACCAGCGAGAGCCGCCCCATAGCCTGCTCGCGTGACTGTGCATAGGCGGCGGCTGTTTTCAGGTTCGGCATTCCGCCGCCAAATATAGAGGGCAACGCCCCGGTAATGAACTGTCCCGCCTCGGCCAGCCGCTCGCTGTCGCTCCACAAATTCGCGTCCACATGGAACGCCGGCTGGAACATCATCTCGGAGAATGGCTTTTGCGGCCCGACGGCTTCGACCACCACCGGCACATAGCTGCCCGGCTGCATACGCTTGCGCGAAAGCGCGTCGCCGTTGATATACCGCGCATCGTAGAGGATCGGTGGCGCAGAGGCCATTTCACGGTATTCGGCCAGAATGTTGGCGCTGTCGTTGATCTGCCGTTGGATGGAAATCGCATCCTGTCCCAGGGCGTCGTTGTAGATGCCGATGCCGGGCTGCCCGGGACAGAGCGACCAGCAGTCATCAAGCCGCTCTCCCTCGGCGTGCAGGAACGTGTCGCCGGCGAACTCCACCCGGCAGCCGTCGGGAAACGCCTCCAGCAGCCGCCCGCGCATGCTCTCGTCCGCATGCGCCCAGAAAGCCTCCGGTCGCAGCCAGGCTCGCTTGTAGGTCACCAGGCGTGACATGGGCAGCGTATTCCAGCCCCCTTGGGCGTCGGCCAGCGACAGGCGCACGATGCGCTCGTAGGTGTCTTCTCCGCCCGCTCCCGGATCGTTGATCTCGTTGGCTTTTTGCGGATACGCCGCCCGCAGTACGGCCTGATGCATTTCTTCGCACACGATGAAGTAGTAGCAGTCCCGCTGGTGCATTGCCTGGGGCGGCACCTTGAAGTAGAGCGGACCGTAGACGTCCATTTTCTCGGCGCCGTTGGGCACTCGTTGCTCGCCGGCCGCCACAGTTGCCGTCACGTGTTCGGCAGGATGAAAGCTGTCGGGCCCCATCAGCACGCCGCAGTTGCGGCACCCCACCGGTCCTCCGGCGGCGATACCGCTGGCGACAGGTGCCGCGGCGGGCGTGTACCCGCCACAGGCGGTGCATTCCCAACGGTCAGGCAGTACCTGGAACTGCCGTTCCTCCAACTGTTGCTCGTTGTGCCACCCGAACAGTCCTCCGTCCACAACGAAACGTACGTACGTGGCGAAGATTCCCTGGTTCCACAAATAGTAGGCTTTCTTCACTCGCAGTACGTCCAGCTTGTTATTACGCGCGACCAGTGCGGCCACTCGCGTGGCTGCCTTGGCGGTGGCGATATCGTCCTGCGATTCGGCCGACACCGGCATGTACTGAATCTTGGGCGGCGACTGCACCAGCGCTGCAATGATGCTCAGGCCCCAGGGCCGGTATACGTTGACGGTGTAGTCAAACCGCGGCGCGTCTTCGCGCCCTGCATCATCGCGTTCAAAAGGTGTATGCCAGGCCGAGTCCTTGGCCGAAAACCAGATATTCTGGTTTCCCTTCCAGAATTCTTCAGCCTCGCGCCACTGTCGCACTCTATGGCGCCGCGTGGCGTCGGATTCAAGCTCGTAGCCGCGGATCATCTCTCGCAGCGCGTCCTGCATGTCGCGGGGGATCTCGGCCGCCACCAGCGGCGCTTGCGCCGTCGGCTGTTCACCGCGGTTCGGAGCGGCGGTGGAGGCAGCCGCGTCCTGTACTGCCTGGTCTTGCTCAGAGTTCGGCATAAAACGTGGTGTATGCGCTGTTACTGCGCCTGAACCCCAACCTCTGCAAAACCGGCTCCATCTTCTTCACTAGCCGGTTGGGCACGAAGGCGTGCGCCTCGTCGCATCCCAACGTTCGCAGCCAGGCGGCGAACTGCCCGCGCCGCCGGACGGCCGAACGCACCATGGGTGCATCACCGCCGACAAACAGCATCTCGATGGTCGCGTGGGCGGCCACCGCCCCGATCACCTCTCCATTGCGCTCGGCCACGGAAACAAGGATGTAACGTGGATCCGCAAAATTGGGAAACGCGAAATCGGTTCCCGCCGCCTGGCACTGCGTGGCGTGCGCTGCCCGCAGTGCAATTTCGTCGCCGGGCTCATAAGCGCGCCAGCGGGTCATGACGTTCTAAGCGCCCCCGCGTTCAGAGCCACCACCCCGTACGCGGTGGCATAGCTTGCCCAACTGTTCCAGTTCGAACCCTGGAAGCGGCTTCGAATCTGCCAATAGCGGCTCTCGTTCGGGTCAACGATGTCGCGCGTAGCCTCGCCCAGCCCCAGCGTAAACGTCACCATGCTGGAGTTCGCGTTGAAGTTCTGGTCCAGCGAGCTGCGGATCTGGTGCTGCACGGGCGCGGCGGCCGAAGCTGGGTTGGTGATCTGCACGACGTAATGCCCCTGACTGACGGCGATGGTCCACTGTGCCGTCGACGGTGCCGCCATGCTCGCCTGCGAGCCCTGTGGCGTGCCCAGCGTCAGCCCCGCCCCCTGCTCGATAGCATCGGACTGGTTGGCCAACGCCGACAGCGCCTGAAACAGCGACACGTTGCTGATCTGAAACCAGTTGATGTAAGTGCGGTTAACTGGCATTTCGGTCAGTAGCCAACGATGCTGCAGGTGCCGTTCTGCGTCGCGGACATAGACGAGGGCAGCGTGATCACGGGCGCGGCGATCGTGCCCCCCAATGCGATCCCGGTGCAAGTTCCAAACTCGGTGATCACGGCGCTCGTTTGCCAGTACGCCATCGGGATCGGGATTGTCTGCGCGGTCGCCGTTGTGTTCTCATACCCGCTAAGCACCACTCGAATGTGCTTCTGCGTATTCGTGTAGGCACCCACCAGGGTCCAATAAGCGTTTCCGGCAGTGGTCCCAGCGACCTTCTCCTGACCAAAGATGCCTAGCCCGACGGCGCCGACGGCAAACACAACAGGATGGTCGTACCCGTTCGACCCGGCGCCGGTTACCGTGTTGAGAATTCCATAAGGGTTATCGCTGCCGACCCTGGAATTGTAAATCGCTATTTGGGGAGGGAAGTTGCCGTTGCCCTCCAGCCCGGCGTTGATGTTGGTATTTGCGTCAACGCTGTTCGACGGCGGCGCTAAACCTCCGATGAACGTCCACTGTGTCTGTGCATTGATGGTTCCCCATACCCAGGAACTCGACGTGCTTTGCGTCACTGTATCTATGCCCATGAATGTCAAGCTGTGATACGCTCCGGCTGACTCATCGGCGACGACCGCCCCTGTAGTGGCAGAGCCGCCGTACACCTCGAAGTGCGCGCCGCTTACGACAAGGTTGTTTGACTGTCCACCGCCGAAGCTGCCGTCGTAGTCGAAAATCGAGTCGCCGGAGTAGTCGCAGTAGTAGCCGTTCGTCGTACCGCCGAATCCTCCGTTGCCAGCCACGCGGAAGATTGCCGCCCCGGCTTCGTCCGCCGTGCAGAAATCTGCTGTCAACGCTGCGTCCGGGATCGCTTGCGAGTTAAGAATGTTGAACCCGATCATGTTGTCGCGCAGGGTGTCATTGTTTGCTGTCCAGCCCGAGCCGCCGCCCGTCGTGTCGGTTCCCACCTCCCACACGGTCCCGAACCCGCGGATTTGCGAGTTATACGCCTCAATCGGCTCCGAAGCTGTTGTCATGCCCGCAAAGTCGAACCCGGTGCCATAGCCGCCAGGCGAGCTCGCTCCCTCAATCGTCATGGCGCGGATCGAGAAGTGCTGCAACGTGCCGCTGGTCGGTTCCCAGTTCCAGAACATCCACGCGTTCGACAGCTTCATGTCGCCGGGAACGGCGGCGGTGTTCGTGCATGTATTCGAGGGGCTCGTTGCCGTGATCGTCGTAGCGGTCACAGCCGTGATAATCCAGTCCTGATCCCATGTACACGAGACGCTGACAAACCCGTCCGCGGCGTTGCTGGTGAAGCTCGCAAGCGGCTGGGCGGCCGCATAGCCCGTCGTGGACGAGACCGTAAATACCGCGACTCCACTCGTCATCACCGCCGACGTTGGTGTTAGCGGCGTGCTCTGGTAAGTCCAGTTCAGCACCGTGTTCTGTCGTCCGGAACCCTTCAAGGAAGTCATCGAGTTCCCGCTGACAAGGTGGAACGGCAGATTGCCGCTGATCGTGTACGTTCCTGCCGGAACCACGATCTGGCGGGAACTGGTGTAGGTGCCATACCTTCCTTGCGCCGACCGCAAGGCAGCCTGAAATGCCGCCGTGCTATCGGCCGCTCCCGTGGGATCGGCCCCCCACCAGACCGGATTCAGGACGTTGCTGCCGCCGACCAACGCCTCCCCCCCGTGCGTAAAGTTAAAGATCCGGTAATTGCCGTCAAGCATGGCGCCGTTGATCGTGAGAGTGTAGGCGCTGGTGCTATCGGCGATCTGACAGTGAGGGCCAAGAAAGATGGAAACGTTCGGGGGGATGGAAAGGTTGGCGGTGAGAGCGAGCGTCGTAGTCCCGGACGTGAACTGGCCACAGGAGAGGGTCACGGGAGCGGCGCCGATCGCGGCAACCGCGGCGTTGATGCTGCCATAGGTATCGGCATACACCACCGCACCTATACTGTTTGGCGTGATCGCAGGGTTGCTGGCGCTTACGCCGTTCGATACCGCAAAAACGGGCGAATAGGCGGTTCCTGTCCAGGCGTACCAAGACACTTGGGCGCCGCGGTCATCACGCACGCCAACGTTACTGTATCCGCTGGCCGCAAGCAGTTGTGCGGTTGTTCCCGCCCAGCTTCGATCAAGAACGACTGTGCCGCCGTTTCCGTGTTGATAATTAATCGCCTCTTGCAGACCGCCGGTGGCGCTGGTCACTCGGAACAAATAGTTGTGCGCCCTGCTTAGCGTGACCGCGACTGTGCAATAGCCCTCTCCAAACGAGCAGTTCACCGCAGTCGGAGTGACGACTTCCTGGGTTGGGCCGGGATCAACTAATAGCGGTGCGTTCGTTGCCAGTGGCTGAAACTGCTGACCGCCTGGCAGCACCGGCGGCGCAGCCGTCTGCAGGGACAGCGTATACGTTCCTGGCGCCGGCACCATCGTTTGGCTCGGGATGGACCATTGTCCGAACGCGGATGCGTACACTTGTCCCCACAGGCTCCACGGCTTAAGCGGCGCGCTGGTCTGCGCCACGACGGAGGCGCCCAAGGCGAGCGCCAAAAGTGCAATCCTCGTCCTCATCTGCTGATCTTAATCCGCGGGTATAGCCGGTATACGTTGCGCCGGATTACCGCCTGCTCGTGCGGGCTGGCATCCTGCGCCGCTCTTGCAAGCGCATTACGGGCGTGGCTGGCGTCAGGAATCGGGTGCTTTCGTATTGCGGGCAGCCCGAATTGGCTGCGAGGCAGTTCCTTTCGCTCACTTGTGTTCAGTACGTTCATGACTATACCCATCTCCCCGCCGGACCCCACCACCCTGGATCGCGAAACGGCCTCTGCCTCCTTGTATCCGCCTGCGCGCCCAGAATCTGCCGCTGAACCCAGCGGAACAACAGATGCCGCGCTTCGGCAATGTATTGCTGGCCCAGGGCCTGCTCGCGCATGGCGGTGGCCATCAGGCCGGCCGTCCAGTAGCCCAGAATGGTGGCAATGCCGATGGCTCCGAGCGGTTGCCCCGGTGATGCCAGAACAGGCCATAGCTGCTCAAAGCGCACCTCCAGGTCCAACGCCTGCGTGGCGCCGACGAAGTAGATGTTTCCGCCACGCCACTCGTAGCTGCGGTTCAAATCATCGGCGGAACGTGCGGGCAGCTCCGGCGTGCGCTCCATCGCAAACCAGTTGTTAGCGTCGGTTCCGGCCTGGCGCTCGCGGATGCTCAGCGGCGCGGCAAGATTCTGCAGGACACCGCCGGGCCCGATGTATGCGCCTAGATCGGTCGTGTACGCAGCAACTCCCGGCAGGATCACGACGGCCTCAGCCGCCGTAACCTCGCGTGAGGCGACACCTTCATCCCGCAGCGCCGAATAGGCGATGTTGAGATAGGGCATCAATCGTTCCGCCGGGAAAAGCCCTTGCCCGGTCGGATCGAGCAACGCCTGGGCACGCCCAATAGCAGTGCTCACCGCTTCCATCTAGTTCTGTGTCCAGGCCACAGTCGAAGTATCCGTGCTCGAGCTGCTGGTGATGACAATCTGTCCGCTGCTTTCGGTGTAGCTCAGTGTTCCCTGTGTGCCGCCCTTGGTGGCTTCGGTGAGCAGGATCGGCCGCGACCCATAGACGCATCCCGCGTTGACCGTGACCGTGCCCGCCACCATGGCCGCCGACACGCCCGAACAGCCCAGGCTTGCGACATTGTTCCCGCTAATCAGCACAGAGGTCCCTTGCACGGCAAACATCTGCCCGTAGTTGCTGCCACGCCAGGTGTAGTACTGCGCGGCGCCGCCGCGCACGTCCTCCACCAGCGTGTTCGTGCTGCCGCCGCTCAGTGCAGTGATCGCCGTCGTGCCCGTATAATCCGGTCCGACGACTACCAGACCGCCGCCGTGACTGTCCGTCCAGTTCACTGCCTCCTGCAGCCCGCCATCCGCCGAGCTCAGAACATAGTTGCCCGGATGCGCATGCGCGAACATCGCCGTAACCGCGCAGATGCCGGCCGTGCAGCTCACCGCACTGGGGGTAATCGTCTCGCTGGCCGAGCCGTCCTCGACCTGTATCGGCACGTTGGTGGACAGCGGCTCAAACGCGGGCCCTCCGGGAATGGCCATCGAGCCCACCGGTACATCAATCGTCGCGCTGCCCGCCGCCACGGGCTGTCCACTCACACTGACGAGCCATTGGCCGAATTCGGCCGGGTTATAGGCGCCTTGACCGAAAAATTGCTGCGCGCTCAAGCTCATGGCCAGCAACCCAACTGCAATCAATACGTTCCGCATCATTCGTCCTTCCCCAGTGTTGTCCGGCAAAAATGGCAGATCTTTGCGCTCACGCGGATGCTTTCTCCGCACATCGGGCAGTCGCGCCGGTCGGCTTGCGCCCGCGTGATGGTAATCCACTCCGGCAACTCGGCAATTTCTCCGACCGCGAACAAGGCCCGCGCGGCATCGCGCATTCGGTCGGTGAGCATCGAGTGCTGGTGGTAGCGCGCCCAAGCGTCCACGCCCTGCCGGTAGAGACGCCGCCACCAATCGAACATCTTGGAACGCGCGGTCTCGATGCGGTCGGCCGACGGCTCCCCGGTCCCATAGAACCAAAGCACCCCGCCAATGTCCTTGTATTCTCGTTCCACTTCCTGGGCCAGCTCGTTGGGCAAGACGCTTACGGGTGTGAAGTTGCCGTCTCCCATGTCGCGCATCGAGATCCGGTAATGGTCGAGCACCTGCATTTGCAGAGGCACCTCCGCAGTGGCGGCCGGTACGATGATCACGCCCAACTCGCCCAAAGGCACGTGCAGCGGAAATGGCAGCAGGTTAACCACGGTGACCGGCTCCCAGCCCTGCCGGTGCAGCTTGATGTGTTCCTCCCGCACCAGCCGGTCACGCACGCGGTCGCTGACGCCCCCAGCGCGCAGCTTGGCATCGCCAAAAATCGAGTTGTAATCCGCCCCGCTCGGGGCTGCTGTCGTCGTCATGGTTTTACTCCGTTCTCGGTTGTTTGGGATCGGTCATTCGGCCTAGTGGCCGCTCTGGGGTGGGCGCGCTCCGGCTGGCGGCCTGGTCCATGCCTCCGCGGGCATGTCCACAGAGGGTTAGAAAACCGGGCTTGCATTTATATCCGTGACGCGCCATTCTGCAGGTGACTGGGAGGATGCGATGCCACTCACGGCGTCTTTTCATTCGATGGATGAAATTCTGAAGCCGCCCAATAAGCGGGTCTATCACAACAACGACGGCTGCCAATCTGCTCGCGACGTCCAGTCGCCGGATCGCCAATCCGGCACCGGCGGCTACCGCCAGTGCAAGGATTGCGAACGGCTAGGCAGAGATAATCGCTAGCTGCGGCCGCTCCCAACCTTAGGAAGGGAAGCGGCGTTCGGTGATGCTGTCCCCAAGGTCACGCCGCCGCCGTGCTGTCCGTCGGGCATCACGGAATGATCGCAATTTGAAATGCTGTGCCGTTGCCCCAGGAAATGGTGGCACCGGTGACATTGCACACCCGTACCGTCACCTGATTGGCGCCTGATATATAGCTATTCCACAAGAGGCCGGCCGGAGGAGCCGTCGTCGGCGTGGCTTGTACGACCATGCCGATGCTCACTCCGCTTGCGATCGAAACTGTGCCGCTGTCACAACTGCCGGGGCCATAGCTCCCACTCCAGTACGTGTCAGAGCTGGCCCGCACGGTCGCGGGATCGGTGTTAATCACCTTGCCCCCGACCGTCGAACCTGCCGCTGCAGCCACGGAGCTTTGAAACGTCGCTGCCCCGGCGACGTTCAACGTTCCACTCGTGCTCACGTTCCCGCTTGCGTCGACGCGAAACAAAGGATGCGAATTGGAGGTGTCTTCCACGTCGAGCAAGTAACCTGTCGGCGAGACGTCGGTAGCCCGATTGATCACGACCGCGGAGTCGCCGTTGGCCTGCTGCAGAAAGTTGTAGTCGCCGTACAGGGCGACGTTGCCCGGCACGCCTGCCGCGCTGAACTTAAAGTGCTTTTGCTGATTGAGGTACAGGTCGCAGGTCGCCACCGATGGTATCGCATAGTCGTTCGCCAGGCAAAAGTCGTGACTTCCGTTGCCGCTGACATCGCTGCGGATTCCCCATGCATCGACGTTCCGGTTGCGGAAATGGATTTCGTCAACGGCGCTGGCGGTGGAGTTGCCGTCCAGGTAGAGCTCGGCCGGGTTATTGGCCATGGCGCCGCCCGGGGTGCCCCGAACGCGGACCACGCCCGTCGGGGATTCTATGGTGGTGTCGTGAAGTTCCGTGCCGTACTGGTCGGTAAGCTGGTCGGTTCCGCCGATCGTCAGCGCACCGTACCCCATTTGCGTGATCGCGTTGGGCTGGGATCGCGCGCAGCCGCTGCTGGAAGTGATCGTGCCGCAATCACCCAACACCAGTACGCGACTATAGTTCGGCGCCGGACCGGTGATGGTTGCATACACCTTTCCGGCTCCATAACCGGAATACGTGTTGTCCCGAACGGTCATGGTCACTGCGCCCAGGTTGAGGGCCGTGACGCTGCCGTCCGGACTGGCATTGAACGAGTTGTCCGTGACTTCGCAGTTAATGCATCCGGCGCCATTGTTGCCTTGCGGGCCGCCGCCAGCCACCAGTTGGCCGAGAAATACGTCGCCCTGGCCTGAGGTCGAGCCGTTGTCTTCAAAATAGTTTCCATGCAGGACCACATTATGTCCGCTCCACGCCTGCGGGTCGGAGACCTGCTGCCAATAGCCGTAACGGCTATTGCTTTCAATGTCATTGCCAATCCAGGTGTGCTGCCATCCACCATCGTCGAACACTCCGTAGGCGTTCGCATCCACGGTGTTGCCCACGAAGGTCAGCCGGTTGGCGGAACCGCCGACAATGTGCACCCCGTAATCGTTGCCGGTGAAGTGGCTGTCTGTGACCTCAGCGTCATAGGCATGCCCATAGGCGGAATCAAAATACAGGCCATCGTGCGCTTGCGTTCCGACGATGCCGGAAAGCTGTAGATGGACGCAGTTCACGCAGTGAATGGCCACGCCCGAATCGCTGCCGTCGCCGCGGACACCGATAGCCACGAGATGTTCCAGCACGACGCCGCTGGCGGTTGTGGTCGGCGAGCCGACCTGAATGGTGTCCGTGTTGGGAGTCTGTTGCTCGATCCGTGTGCC
>JBOGKL010000392.1:0-14001 GCA_050745525.1 Terriglobales bacterium
GGCTACGACGCCGGCGCGCGCCGCTTCACGCGCGCGGGCAACCACGCCGGGGGCCTGGAGGGGGGCATCAGCAACGGCGAGCCGCTGGTGGTACGCGGCTACCTGAAGCCGATCTCGACGCTGCGCCGTCCGCTGGCCAGCGTGGACTTCACCACGCGCGAGCCGGTCAAGGCCGCCTACGAGCGCTCGGATGTGTGCGTGGTGCCGGCCGCCGCCGTCGCCGGCGAGGCCATGGTGGCGCTGGTGGTGGCGCAGGCGGTGCTGGAAAAATTCGGGGGAGATTCGCTGCTCGAGTGCCGCCGCAACTGGGCCGCGTACGCCGAACAGGTACGCAACTTCTGATGATTTACCCCATCGTCAAATATCCCGACCCCGTGCTTACGCGCCCCAGCGCGCCCATCACTGAGTTCGGCACGCCGGAACTGGAGACCTGGGTCGATGACATGTTCGCTTCGATGTACGCCGCCAACGGCGTGGGCCTGGCGGCGCCGCAGGTGGGGCGCGGCGAGCGTCTCACGGTAATTGACTGCAGCGTAGGCGAGGACCCGGAGCAGAAGCTGGTGCTGATCAACCCGGAGATCGTTTTCCGCAAGGGCAAGCAGACAGGTGAAGAAGGGTGCCTGAGCGTGCCCAGCTTTCGCGCCGAGGTGACGCGCGCCCAAACCGTACGCGTGCGCGCGCAAAACGCGCAGGGGGAGTGGTTCGAGAAAGAGGGCACGGATCTGCTCGCCCGAGCCATTCAGCACGAAGTGGACCATCTCAACGGCGTGCTGTTTCTCTCGCACCTGAGCACACTCAAGCGGGACTGGATCAAGCGCAAAATCCGCAAGCTGCAAAAAGACGGGGAGTGGTAGAGGGCAGCGGTTCCTGGTGCTTAGTACTCAGTTGTTGGTTGCCGCCGGAGGGCCTGCAGGACGCGGAGCAAGGCGGCTTCGGGCGGGTCAGGCGGGTTTGCGGGCGAGGACGACGGCGAGGGGCGGAAAGGTGGTCAGCCAACTGCCGTGGCGCTTCTCCACCGCGAGGCCGAAATCGCGCAGCGTCCGGGCGTACTCGCCGGTGCGCTTGTAGTCGGACAGGATGGCCACGCCGCCGGGTTTGAGCACGCGGGCAATCTGCTCCAGGGCGCGGTGGCGGGCGGCGCGGTTGTAGATATTGTGCAGGCACAGGTTGGAGACGACCAGGTCGAAGCTGGCGTCGGCGAAGGGCATTTCCTGGGCGGGCCGGCTGACCAGAGTGCAGAGGCGCTCGATCCCTTCGAGTTCCAGGTTGCGGGTGGTCGCCGCAGCGGAGTTGCTGCCCATGTCGGTGTTCGACCAAACGTCAATGCCGGACGCATTGCCGCTGCCGCCGCAGGCGGCGATGCGCTTGGCGGCGCCGGCAAGCAGGAGGCCGCGGCCGCAGCCTACATCGAGCACGTGCTCGTCGCCACGCCAGGCGTGCATATCGAGCATAAAGTCGCGGTGCTTGTGCTTACCATACTTGGCATAGAGCATCCAGAGCACGCACTCGGCCAGCAGGAACCCTGCCGGCCAGTAGAAACCGCTGGGCAGGATCAGGACCGAACCGATCTTGAAGGGAAGCACGAAGAGGGCCACCAGCAGGCAGGCAACGCCTCCAATGAACAAGCCTTGCAGGACACCGGGCGCGTCTATGCCGTAATCGGGCTTGTTCTTCATCAGCGCAGACGTATTCGTGGGCACGTGACTAAGGTCATGGCGGGCCAGACGGGGGCCGGTGAGAATCCTACCATGAGCGCTCCTACTTCGACGACGCCGGGCAACTCCTACAAAGTCGTATCCACAATTGACGTGCGCGAGATCCCGCATCAGGGACGGCACCAATTTATCTACAAGGCCTTCGACGGCCTGCAGCCGGGGGAAGCGTTCATCCTGGTGGCGGACCACGACCCGAAGCCGGTCATCTTCGAGTTGGACTTCATGCACGCGGGAAAGTTCGCCTATGCCTACTTGGAGCAGGGGCCGTTGTTCCGCATTCAGATGGCGAAAACCAGGTAGAGGACGGCTCCAGGCGCTACGGGCGGCCGGTCCAGATGGCTTCGATGGCGGCAATCGCCGGGAAGCGACGGGTGAGTGTGCGGTTGATCACGGATAGCGAGGTGGCCGCGAGCAGCAGCATCGCTGTCACGACTACGATGTTGGTAATGGCTCGCTTCGCTTCCATGTCATCTCCCTATGCACGCCGGGTTCCATTCATGACAACCGCGAAAAACGGCTGGGGTTACATGGGCAAAGGCCGCAGCGCTGTTCGTAAATGGACACCACGAGTTCGGGAGCGGACGGCAATAATGGATACATGGCCCGAAAAATCCTCTGCGTCACAGCCCATCCGGACGATGAAGCCGCTAATTTTGGCGGCACGGTGTCGCGCTCGTCGGGCGAAGGCGTCGAGTGCAAGCTGATCTGCCTGACGGCCGGCGAGGCGGCGCGCAATCGGGGTGAGGCCAAGGACTCGGCTGAGCTCAAGGCGTTGCGCCGCGACGAGCTGGCAGCCTCGTGCCGGCTGCTCGGGTTTGCCGAACACGAAGTTTGGGACCTGGGCGACGCCCACTTGCCCGAAGCACCGTTCTATTACGCCGCCGGGCGACTGGTGGCGGCGATTCGCCGCTATCGGCCGGATCTGATCCTGACCATGGGACCGGAAGGCTCGGTCACGGCGCATCCCGATCACGGCATGGCGGGCACGCTGGCCACCACGGCGTTTCACTGGGCCGCGCGCGATCGTTTTTATCCCGAGCAGGGACTGGAGCCGCACCGCACGGCGCGGCTCTATTACGCGACGGCGGCGGCGCAGCCGCCGCAATTTCCCGCCGTATGGCTTCCCTTCCCCGACGTGAGCATCGAGGTGGCCGAGTTCGTCGAGCGCAAGCTGGAGGCCTTCCGGCTGCATCGCACGCAGGGACCGCTGTTTGAGCGCGTGGCGGCTTTTCTGCGCCAGTTCGGCGAACACGAGTTGTTCCATCTGGCCGCAGGGGCGCCGCTGCCTGACACCGGCTTCATGGACTCGCTGTGGGTCGGGCTAAAATAAGTACTCTATGCTCGACCGCCTGCACCAGATCGCGGCCCAATACGAGGCCCTCACCGCCGAGTTGGCGTCGCCGGCGGTGACGTCCGACCCGGCGCGTTACCAGAAGACGGCGCGCGCCCACGCCGAATTGCTGCCGCTAGTAGAGGAATTTGACCACTTCCGCCAACTGCAGCAGCAAATCGCCGAGGCTCGGCAGATGCAGCACGAGTCTGACGCCGCCCTGAAGGAATTGGCGGCGGAGGAGTTGTTGGTGCTCGAGCCTGCCCTGGCCGCCAGCGAGGAAAAGCTGCGCGAACTGCTGCTGCCGTCTGACCCGAATGACCAGAAGAACGTGGTGCTGGAAATTCGCGCAGGCACAGGCGGCGACGAGGCCACATTGTTTGCGGCCGAGATGTTCCGCATGTACTGCCGCTTTGCCGAGCAGCAGCGCTGGAGGGTCGCGCTGCTGTCGTCGAGCGAGAGCGGCGTGCATGGGCTGAAGGAAGTTGTGGCGATCGTGGAGGGGCGCGGCGCCTATAGCCAGCTCAAGTACGAGAGCGGCGTCCACCGGGTGCAGCGCGTTCCGGCCACCGAGCAGCAGGGACGGGTGCATACCTCCGCTGTCACCGTCGCGGTGCTGCCGGAGGCCGAGGAAGTTGAAGTGCAGATTGACCCCAAGGATCTCCGCATTGACACGTTTTGCTCGTCCGGTCCGGGTGGCCAGTCAGTGAACACGACCTACTCGGCCGTGCGCATCACGCACTTGCCCACGGGAATGATCGTGTCCTGCCAGGACGAAAAATCACAGATCAAGAACCGGGCCAAGGCGCTGCGCGTGCTGCGCTCGCGGTTGCTGGAGATGGAACAAGAGAAGCAGCACCAGGCGATTGCGGCCGAACGCAAACAGCAGGTGGGCACGGGCGACCGCAGCGAGAAGATCCGGACGTACAATTTTCCGCAGAATCGCGTGACCGACCACCGCGCCGGCATCACCATCCACCAACTGGGAGAGATTCTGGATGGGCGGCTGCAACCGCTGCTGCAGGCGCTGCAGGCGCACTTCCAGGCCGAACGGCTGCAAAAGGAATCGGCCGCTTAACGGCTGCCGCCGGGGGTGCGCGTGGCGCGCCAGGGGGCGAAGCTGTCCCAGACACGTTGCACAAGCTGCGGCTTGAGTTTCTTGCGCGTGACATGAGTGCCGAAGCTGGAATAGAGGATCAGGCTCATGGTGCCGCAGGCCGGGTCGAAGGCGCCGGGACCGTAGCGATAGGCGCCCATGAAGGCGCTGCCGCTTACGTCGTTCACTCGCGACGGCAGCTCGGCCGAGCCCTCGCCGCTAGCGGACGGGCCCTCGCGGGTGTCAAGATGTTCACTGCTCGCTGCCGACACAAATGGCCAAGGCAAGACGTCGCGAGCCACGCTGCGCTTGCGGCCCTGGGCACCAAGCCCGGTCTCAAGGACTGATTTGGCCGGCAAAATCGGCGTCACTATGCGCGTCCCGCACAGCAGGTCCATGTGTTCAAAATCGGCGCGATAGCGCTCGTGCACCGGCACGCGCAGCTCCCAGTGAAGCAGCATGCTCTTTTTGGTGGCACGGAGCTTGGGGAAGACATCCACTTCCACAACCGGGGCGGTGCTTTCCCGGACCTGGATGGCCGGGACGGAATCGAATTCGGGCGCATCGCCACGATCACGGCTCTTCCGCCAGCGCGCCCCTGCCGCAGCGGAGATACGGTGCTCGCGGAGCCACGCGGCCAAGGGCGGGGTAAGCACCTGAACTTGGAAGACGCCCTCGCCGAACTCGTAATCCTTGATCCGGAACGTAGCCCAGGCGGCCTGCTGTAGCGCCGTGGGCGGATAGGGCAGCTCGGGCGTAACCGGGAGCAAAGCGGCCGAAGGCGGATCGGCGCTTATGGCGGCCCGCGCCTTCTCCAACGTCGGAGCGGCACGTGAAATTTTAATCATGGCGCCGGCCTCTGTCGTGATGCCAATCACGTGCCCGGCGGCGTCAAACAGCGGGCCGCCGGAATCGCCCGCCTGCATTTTGATGCCGGAAAAGAACATCTGCGGGCCCACGGCGCTGACGGAACTGGTGGTCAGGAGCTTGCCCGCGCTGAGCGGGTCGCCGATGGTGAAGACGCGATCGCCAGCTTGGACCGAGGCCAACTCGGCGGCGGAAGCCAAGATGGCCGCACGCGCCTGCGGAAACGCGGCGAGGTTGGCACGGATCACGGCGATGTCGCCGATCCGATCTTCGACCAGAATGCGTGCCAGTACCTTATGCTGAGCGTCAAACTGCACGGCTACGTAGCCGGCGTCCATCACCACGCGATCGCTGGTGACGATGAGGCCGGCGGGATCGACAATCACGCCGGAGCCGCGGCCCAGGTCCGTCCACACCGTGACTATGGTGGGAAGCAGGCGCTGGTACTGCGCCCGCAGCGTGGCGGCCGCGGAAGCGCGCCGGCGCGGGGATGTTGATGACGGCGGAGGCTTAGGAGCGGCGGTGCGCTCGGCGTTGGTGTTGCTGAGGTCAATTTCCTGCGTGGCGCCAGTGATGGTCACCGGCAACTGCCAGCGGTACATGGCGCCGTCGAAGGGCACAGCGCGCCCGCTGACGAGCAGATACTTACCCTCGGACAACTGCAGCACGGCGCGGCCGCTGAAGTTGGTGTTCGCCACGATCGCGGGACCGCCCGCGGCGGGCTCGAAGCTCAACGACAGCGTCGGAACCGGCTTCTGGTCGAGCCGGTCGTTCACCAGCACGGCGCGGACAAGGACGTTCGTGGTAGTTTGTCCGGCGGCGACGAGAGCCAGCGCCAGTATCGCCATCGCCAGCTTCATCCCTGCACGGTAGCAAGGCGCGAGCGCACGTGGCATCCCCACAAACGGGCTGTCCGGCGTGCTACTTTGGCACTGTGGATCGCCGCCGCATACCGTCCGTGGATGAACTGCTGCGCCGTCCGGCGTTGGCTAATACCTGGACGGCGCTGGGACCGGAGGGCGCGCGCAGGGTCATTGCGGAAGGCCTGGACGGGCTGCGGCACGCGCCCAGCGAAGAAGCCCTGGCGAATCTCGAAGACACGCTGCGCGCGACGGCGGCACGGCGCCGCGCACCCTCGCTACGACGGGTGATCAACGCCACTGGCGTCATCTTGCACACGAACCTGGGGCGCGCGCCGCTGGCGGCCGCCGCAGCGGCGCGCATGGGCGAGATTGCGGGTGGGTATTCGAACCTGGAATTGGATTTGGCCGGCGGACGGCGGGCGCGGCGCGACCGGCACGTGGCAGGCTGGCTGGCCGAACTCACAGGCGCCGAAGCCTCGATTGTGGTCAACAACAACGCCGCCGCGGTGCTGCTGGCCGTGCATACGCTGGCCCGCGACGGCGAGGTGGTGGTGTCGCGGGGCGAGCTGGTGGAAATCGGCGAGAGCTTCCGTATCGCCGATATTGTCGAAGCGGCGGGGGCGCGCCTGGTCGAGGTGGGGGCGACGAACCGCACCCGCCTTGCCGATTACGAACGCGCGCTCACGGCCCGCACGCGGCTCATCCTGCGCGTACACCAGTCGAACTTTGCCATGCGCGGGTTCGCCGGGCAGGCGCCGCTGGCCGAGTTGGCCGCGCTGGCGCGACGGCGCCGGGTGCCGTTGGTCGAGGATTTGGGCAGCGGCAGCCTGGTGGGACTTCCAGGGACGGCGGGAGAGCCGACGGTGCGAGAGAGCCTGAGGGCGGGAGCAATGCTTGTGACCTATAGTGGCGATAAGCTGCTGGGTGGTCCGCAGGCGGGGTTGATCAGCGGCGCAGCCAAGCGGGTGGAAGCGCTGCGCACGAACCCGCTGTTCCGCGCGCTGCGCGCCGATCGCACGGTGTATGCAGCGCTAGAGGCAACGCTCGAGATCTATGCCCGCCAGGGGTGGGGCGAGCTGCCGATCTTTGCGTCCGCCGCGGCCCGCGATCTTGAAGCACGCACGCGGCGCTTTGCCGCGCAGCTACCGGGCGCACTCGGCGCCAGCGTGGAAGCGGATACCGCCATGGTGGGCGGAGGCGCCCTTCCGGAACAGACGCTGCCCAGTTGGGTGATCGCGCTGCCGCAGGGCCTGGCGGCGAAGCTGCGCACGGGCGAGCCGCCGGTCATTGCACGCAGCGCGGGCAAGCGTTGCCTGCTGGACCTGCGCACGGTGTCCGCCGGGGACGAAGCGGCCCTGCTGGCCGCGATCCTGACCGCATTTGACTGGCGCGGGCCCGCGCGCGGCCACGCCGCTCGACCCGCTTGAGGGCGAACGGGCCGGGGGCCCCGAGGCCCCGGCCCGTTCGCGAAATAAAAGAGGAAACTTTCTTCGCTAGACCCGGTACTTATAACGAGGAACCACCATGTCCTGGGCCCGCGACCTCCGTACTTCGTGCCGCCAACTGCTGCATGCGCCTCTGTTTACGCTGGTGGCCGTGCTCACGCTGGCGCTGGGCATCGGCGCCAACACCGCCATTTTTACATTGGTGGATGGCGTGCTGCTGCGCACGCTGCCGGTGGCCAGCCCGCACCAGCTCTATCGAGTTGGCGACCAAAACGACTGCTGCGTCAACGGAGGGTTCCCCGGCGATAACGGCGACTACGACGTCTTCTCCTACGCTATTTACCACCAGTTGCAGGCGGCCTCGGCGCCGGCGTTCACCTCGATGGCGGCGGTGGAGGCCGGATTCCGGCAGTGGGCGGTGCGGCGGGGGGCGCATTTTTCCGCTTCGCTCTACGGCGAGCTGGTCAGCGGCAATTACTTCCGCACGCTGGGCGTGAAGGCCTTCGCCGGGCGCCTGCTCGATGCCGGCGACGGCCAGCCATCCTCGGCGCCGGTTGCGGTCCTCAGCTATGGGGCGTGGCAGCAGGAATTCGGCGGGGATCGAAGCATTCTCGGCGCGACGATCTCGATCATGAATCATCCGTTCACCGTGGTCGGCGTGGCGCCGCCGGGATTCTTCGGTGACCGGGTCAGCGCGACGCCGCCGGCCCTATGGTTGACGCTGCAGCAGCAGCCAGTGATCTGGGCCCAGACCAACCCGGCCTCATTCCTGCTGAATTTGCCGAGTGAAAACTGGCTTTACTTAATCGGGCGCGTGCGGGCGGGCACGAGCATCCCGGCTGTGCAGGCCAAGTTGTCGGCGGCGCTGCGTCATTGGCTGAAGACACAGCCGGAGTTCACCAGCAACGGCGGGAACACCGTGATTCCGCGGCAGCACGTAGTGGTTGTCTCCGCCGCCGGCGGGGTGCAGAGTCTGCAGCAGGATTCAGGCGCGGGGCTGCTGTTGTGCATGGCGCTGGTCGGGGTGCTGTTGCTGATCGCCTGCGCCAACGTAGCCAACATGCTGCTGGCGCGCGGGGCGGCACGGCGGACCGAGGTGGCGCTGCGCATGGCGCTAGGGGAGAGCCGAGGCGCACTGATGCGCCGTATGCTGACCGAGAGCGTGCTGCTGGCGGTGGCGGGCGGAGTGCTGGGCTTGGCCCTGGCCTATGGCGGCGCGCGGCTGATTCTCGGGCTGATGTTTACCCAGTCGTCGAACTCAGCCATCTCGGCGGTGCCCTCGTGGCCGGTGCTGGGCTTCGCCTTTGGCGTGTCGCTATTGGTGGGCGTGCTTTTCGGCCTGGCGCCTGCCTGGGCCGCCAGTCATGCCCAACCGGCCGAGGCGCTGCGCGGCGCCAACCGCTCGACGCGCGACCGTTCGACGTTTTCACAGCACGCGCTGGTCATTTTCCAGGTGGCGTTATCGCTGGTGCTGCTGGTGAGCGCCTTCATCACCGCAACGTCGCTGGCCAACGTGCAGGATCAGAACTTCGGCATCTCGACCACAGGACGCTACGTGCTGCACGTCAATCCCGCCGGCGCGGGGTATACGCCGGAAACCGCGCCTGCGCTCGATCGCCGCCTGGAGAGCGCTTTTGCCGTGCTGCCGGGCGTGAGCCACATCGGCATGGCCTTGTACAGCCCGCTGGAGGGCGACAACTGGGGCGAATGCGTGATTCAGGAGGGGCACCCCGCACCGGGGCCCAATACAAACTGCGGCTCGACATGGGATCGAGTGAACGCCGGGTTCCTGGACTCGATCGGCGTACCCGTGATCGAGGGCCGCGGCTTCACGGCTGCCGACACTTCCGCCGCGCCCATGGTGGCGATGGTGAACCAGACCTTCGTCAAGCGCTTCTTCCCGCATCAGGACCCGATCGGGCAGCACTTCGGCATTGATTTTACCCAGTACTCGGGCAGCTTCGAGATCGTCGGCGTGTTCCGCGACTTCACCATCAACAACCCACGGCAGCCGCGGCGGCCGGTGTACCTGCGGCCGATGACGCAGTACTACAGCGGCTACACGCAGCCGGTCATGAAATCGGGTGAGAACGGCTCGATGTTCCTGGACGCCATCGTCGTGGATTTCGCCCACGTGCCGGCCAACGCGCCCGCCCTGCTGCGGCGCACGCTTGCCAACATTGACCCAAACCTGATCGTGGCGCAACTCGAGACGTTCCAGGCGCAGGTGGCTCACAACTTTGCCCAGGACCGGCTGCTGTCGTCGCTGGCGGCGCTGTTCGCCGTACTGGCACTCATCCTGGCCTGCATCGGGCTGTATGGGGTCACGGCCTTCCTGGTGGCGCGCCGCAGCGGCGAAATCGGCGTGCGCATGGCGCTGGGGGCCTCGCGCGGGCGAATTGCGGGCATGGTGCTGAGCGATGTGGGCCTAAAGACCGCCATCGGGCTGGCCATCGGACTGCCGGCGGCGGTGGTGGCGGCACGGCTGATGCAGAGCCAGATGTTCGGCATTGGGCCTTACGACCCGCGCGCACTGGTAGGCGGCGTTGTCGTGCTGGGCATTTGCGCGCTGGCGGCGGGACTGATTCCGGCGCGGCGAGCCTCGGCCACGGACCCGGCGCGAACGCTGCGGGCTGATTGATTGGCGCTACGCGCGGGAAAGGATGCCGACCAGCTTTCCGTCGGCGACCACGGGCAACTGCAGGAGCACCGTATGATCGAGGCGGCGATAGGCGTCGTCAAGATCCATGTCGGGCGCCAGCAGGTCGGGAGGAGCAGCCAGCAGCTCGCGGCACATCACTTCCGAGGGGCGCTTGTCGTACGAGCCTAAAAAGACGGCGGCGTCATGTGAGGTGATCCATCCCAGCCACTCGGCGCCGGCATGGGTTTCGACCACTGGAACCCAGTTCCAGTCCTCTTCCCCCATGATCTCCAGCGCATCGAGGAGGCGCTGATGGGGGACGCAGCAGCGCAGTGCGGTTTGCATGCGGTCTTTCACTCTATCGGGCACTCTCATATGGCAACATACATTGTAGGCCTATGCGCACACCCCTGCTCCTCGCCGCACTTTTGCTCCCTCTGACCCTGGCCGCTCAGCAGACTCCCGCCAAGCCCGCGCCGAATGTTGCCCCGGCCGCGACGCCGGCGCAGCCGAGCAGCAACAATACCCAGCTGACCGGCGCGGTGATGGAGAAGCTGATCACCGATCCCATCCTGCAGGACACGACCATCACGGTCGCGGTCAGTGACAAGGGCGCGGTCACGCTGAACGGCGTGGTGGCGCGTCAGCAGGTGGCCGACCGGGCGGTCGCGGTAGCCAAGTCCGTGCCCGGGGTCACCGGCGTGACCAGCAACATTCTGGTCAGCTCCGATCCGTTCGCGCCGCCCAAGCCAGCGCTGCCTTCCCCGCTGCCGCCCATCGCGGCCGCGCCCCCGGCGCCGCCGGCGGCGAACTCGCGTCAGGCCAAACTTGCCGATGCGCTGGCGAAGACGGCAGGGCTGGTGCGCGTGGACGCGCGCGTGTACGACAATCAGGTGCTGCTGTTCGGGACGGTGGAGACGAAGGAATCCAAAGCCGAGGCCGAGAAGATTGCGCGCGGCGTTCTGCCCAAGGTCCCGATCACCAACATTATTTGGGTGGATGCGCATCCGCTGTCGCCACCGCCGCTAACCCCACAGTAAGCGGGGCGGGGCGATATGCGGCGGGGCGCTTCGTCCTCGGTCGCTCAGGCTCAGTCACGTACTTCCATGTACGCTCCCTCGCCCTCACTCCCTCGTCCTCGCGGCGCTTGCATCTCGCCCCTTCCGGAGGGTCTCGCTTATTCGTAGCGCAAGGCGACGAGCGGGTCCACGCGCGTAGCGCGCGAGCCCGGCAGCCAACAGGCGGCCAGGGCCACCAGCAAGAGCAGCACACCGGCGGCGGCGAGCGTCCACGGGTCCATGGCCTCGACGCCGTAGAGAAAGCTGTGCAGGTAGCGCGTAAACGCCCAGGCGCCGGCCACGCCCACGGCAAGTCCGGCCGCGGCGAGTCCCATGCCCAAGCCGAGCACGCTGCGCAGCACATGGCCGCGCGCGGCGCCGAGGGCCATGCGGATGCCGATTTCGCGCGTGCGGCGCGTCACCTCCTGCGCCAGCAGCGCATAGAGACCAATGGCCGCCAGCAGCAGCGCCAGCGCGGCCAGGAGAGCGGCCAGGCGCGCCAGCAGGCGCGGCTGGAAGAGCAGGCCGGCAATGGTGGCGGTTTGCGTGGTGGGGTCAATCAGCGGCAGGTTGGGGTCAATTTGGCGCAGCACGCGGCGCACGGAGCCCAGCAGCGCCAGCGGCGCGCCCGCCGTGCGCACGGCGAAGCTGGCGCTGCCCCAGTTGCCGTCCTGGTAGATGGTGGGCGGGTAGGCGCCGCGCAAGCTGTCGTAGTGCGCGTTGCTGACCACGCCGATGACGGTGTACTGCGGCTTCGGGTTGTCTTTGCCATAGCCGAAGTCGCGGCCAATCACATTGCCGCCTCCGAGGTACTCGTGAGCGAAGGCCTCGTTCACGATGACCGACAGTACCGGCGGGTTCTTGGGCTGTGGCGTTCCCGGCCCCGAGATGGCGCGGAAATCGGTGGAACGGAAATGGCGGCCCTGGAGCAGGCGCATGCCCATGGTGGAGAAGAAGCCGGAGCCCACGGGCAGCCAATACACGTCGGCAGGCTTGGAGGTGGGGGTGACGGTCACGTCGTTATCCATCGCACCACCGGAGAGCAACGCCAGACCGGAGTAACCCACCGAACGCACGCCGGGCAGCGCCGCGATGTTCTGCTGCACGCGATCGAGCAGCACGCGCAAGCGCGCGCCCTGGTATCCCTCGGCCACGGGCTCGAGCGAAAACAGCAGTACGTTGTGGGGATTGAAACCGGGCTCGATGGAGCTCAGGTTGCGGAAGGTGCGGACGAGAAGGCCCGCGCCCGCCAGCATCAACACGCACAGCGCCACTTGCGCCACGACCAGCAGGTTGCCTAGATGCAGCCAGCGCAGGCGGCGCCGGGGCGTTGACGGATAGGAGGCGGAAGTGGCGTTGCCGACGCCATCTTTGAGCGCGCCGGCCAGGCTGCCGCGACGGGCGTAGAAGGCCGGTGCCAGGCCGGCGAGCACGCCGGTCAGCACCGTGGCACCGAGCGCAAACAGCAGCACGCGGCCGTGCAGGGGAGCGGCCAACAGCTGGGGCATGAACTGCGCACTCGCGGCCAGCGCCGCTGCCAGCTCATGCGCGGCAACCCAAGCCAGCCCGAGGCCGGCCACGCCGCCGCAGATGGCCAGCAGCAGGCTCTCACTCACCGTCTGGCGGAGCAGGCGGCCAGCGCTCGCGCCCAGCGCGCGGCGCAAGGCGAACTCCTTGCTGCGCATTTGCGCGCGGCCGACCAGCAGCCCGGCAACGTTGGCGCAGGCGATGAGCAGGATGGCGCCCACCAGGCCCAGCAGGAGCCAGAGCGGCTGAGCGAACTGGGCGCGCGCGCCGCTGAGGGCAGCCTGTGCCGGGAGCGCCCAGGCGTGCAGATGATCGCCGGGCTGGGCCAAAGGCGGCGAGCCATGGAGAAAGGCGTCGCGGAAGCGGCCGTTGATTTCCGCCGAAACGGCGGCGGCCGAGATGCCCGGCCGCGGGCGGGCAATCAGCACCAGCCAGGTGGCGCCGGCGCTTGCGGACTCGGGCGAGGCAAACGGCATCCAGTCGGCGCGGTCGGCGAGCGGGAGCCAGGCATTGAAGACGTAGCCAGGGGTGAGACCGCGGAACCCCGTCTGCGCCACGCCCACGACCGTCACCGGATGCTGATTCACGGAGACGGTAGCGCCGACGATGCCGCGGTCGGCACCGAAGCGCTGGCGCCAGTAGGCGGCGCTGAGGACCATCACCTGCGGAGCGCCGGGGCGGTCGTCGGCGGGCGTCAGCAGGCGGCCGAGGAGCGGCTGCAGACCGAGCAGTTGAAAATAGTTGCCGGCGACGAGCTGAGTCTGGGCCACGGTGGTCTCGCCGCGGGCGCGGATCGCCGTCTGGGAATCATTGCCGTAGGCGGTGACGCCCGTCAGCGTGCGGACGTTCTGCTGCAGCGAGCGGAAAAAAGGTAGTGAGAACGAGCAACTCTCTTCTCGCGTCGGGCTAAAGAACAGATCGCAGTCGCCGTAGTTCATCGAAAACTGGATGCCCTTGGGCGGGGGGGCGGCGCTCCACTGCAGCAAGAGGAGGCTGCCCGGGTCGCGCGCCGGCAGGGCACGGAACAGAAGGCTATCCATGACGCTGAAGATAGCGGTGTTGGCGCCGATGGCCAGGGCCAGGATGAAGATGACGACCACGCTGAGCCAGCGGTGGCGCCGCAGCGAACGCCAAGCATTCTTCAGTTCGTCCATGGGTTATTCATACCTCAAGGCAACCAGCGGATCCACGCGCGTGGCGCGGCGGGCGGGCAACCAGCACGCCAGCAGCGCGACGAAGAGCAATACGATCCCGGAGGCGCACAGGTTCACTGGATCGGTTGGCGAAACGCCGTAGAGTTGGCTGTGCAGATAGTGGGCGGCATACCAGGAGGCGGCCAAGCCCAGGCCGATGCCGGCGAGGGCGAGAATCAGCCCCAGGCCCACGACCAGGCGCAAGACTTGGGCCCGAGCGGCGCCGAGGGCCATGCGAATGCCAATTTCGCGCGTGCGGCGGGTGA
>JBOGKL010000393.1:0-10193 GCA_050745525.1 Terriglobales bacterium
TGCCCGAGGTCCAAGCGAGGGACGCCCAGGCGGGGCTGGCGTCCGCCCGCGGGGGCGAGCGCATGCAGGTCGCCGTGGCCATCGGCACCGATCCGGCGACCACGTTTGCCGCGATCCTGCCCGCGCCGCCGGCACTCGACGAAATGATTCTGGCCGGATTTTTGCGGCAGAAGCCGGTGGAGATGGTGCGCTGCCAGACCGTGGATCTCGAAGTGCCCGCCTGTGCCGAAATCGTACTGGAGGGCTATGTAGATCTGGCCGAACGCCGCCCCGAGGGCCCCTTCGGCGACCACACGGGCTTTTATTCTTTGGCGGACCAGTACCCGGTGCTGCACTTGACCGCCATCACGCACCGCCGTGACCCCATCTACGCGACCACCATCATCGGCAAGCCGCCCATGGAAGACGGCTGGATGGGAGAAGCCGTCACCCGGATTTTCCTGCCGCTGCTGCAGATGCAGTTCCCCGAGGTGACGGACATTCACCTGCCGCTCGAGGGCGTGTTTCATAACCTCATGATCGTGAGCATCCGGAAGTCGTACCCAGGACACGCGCGCAAGGTCATGAACGGCATCTGGGGACTGGGGCAGGCCATGTTCACCAAGTGCATTGTCGTGGTGGACGAGGACACCGACGTGAGTAACGTCCCGGACGTGGTCCTGAAGGTGCTCAACCACATTGACCCCGAGCGCGACATCCAATTCACGCTGGGACCGGTGGATGCGCTGGATCATGCCTCCCGTCTGCCGAACTTCGGATCGAAAATGGGCGTGGACGCGACGCGCAAATGGCCGAGCGAGGGCTTCGCCCGCCCCTGGCCAAACGAGATCCTCATGGACGCAGCCACGAAGTCGAAGGTGGACGCCCTCTGGTCCAACCTCGGACTCGACTGATCGGCAAGCCCCACCGCCCACCAACCGCTCAATCACCGGAACCTCGAGAGCAAGCTCCTCTTCTTCTCCGGCGGCTCCGGCGCATAAGGCAGCGGGAACCGATCGAGCGTAATTGCGAGCGGGTTGTCGCGGCACAGCGCCTTCGCCGTGGCCTCGTCGGCTTCTTTGGTGACCAGCGCCGCCACCGCTGCCAGCTTGGGCGAACGCTGCTCGGCGGAGTGGCCGTCACTGGCCAATAGGTGGATACGCTCGCTGGCCAGCAGATCGGCGCTGAATTGCTCGGCGCGTTTGCCAAAGCGGCCGCGCAGCGAGGAAGCGGTGACCTGGGTCAGGCAGCCTAGGCGCAGGTACTCATCGAGGATCTCCGGATGCTGCTGCAGCACCGGATTGCGCTCCGGGTGAGCGAGGATCGGCACCAGCTTCTTATCCACCAACTGCGATACGATCTTGCCCGTGCTCTGCGGCTCGAAAAACTCCGGAAACTCCACCAACACGTAGCGGCTGCCGTTGAGCGAGTACTGGCGCGGGTTGGCGAGCAGGGCTTGGATGTTTTCAAAGCTCAAATGCAGCTCGCAGCCGGGCATCACGCGCAAGCGGCCTTCGAGTTTCTCCTGCAACTGGGCGCAAAGCTCGACCGTGCGCTCGTAGGAGAAGACGAACTGGTAATTGCTGTGGGGCGTGACCACCACCTGGGTGGTGCCGTCGGCGATGGCGACTTCGGCCATGGCCATGGCGGCATCCCAGTCGTCGGGACCGTCGTCCAGGCCCGGAAGCAGGTGCAGATGGGTATCCACCCAGCCGCTGGAATCATGATTGGGCGTTGCCATAATCGTTCGTATACCGCTGCAGCAACTCGCGGTCGGTGGCGAAGCGCTGCTTGAAGGCCTGCTCCCCGGTCAGGAAATTGAAGCTGCGGCCCTCTCTCATAGTGTGGCGCAATAGCGCGTATAAGGCCAGAACGCCCGGCGAGAGGGCAGCGAAGGTGGCATCGTAGCTTATGGTGTAGGCGTAGCGCATGGCCGGGGACACCCAGCACAGCAGCCCGGCCAAGGTGTCGTTGCCGCGGCGCAACTGCCACAGCTCAGTCTGGTGCGCTTCGTGCTCGACCATGGCCAACAACCACCGGCACTCGGGCGGGCCGAGCACACTGCGCTGCTCATGCGCCGCCAGGTTGCGCTGCTTGTGCTCGAGCAGCCAATCGAGCACAAGGCGGCGTTCGTGCGCCTCGTGCACGGGCCTGAGTTCGACCCCGGCGGCGCACCACCGCCGCTCGGTGCGAGGATGTTCCGTGGCCAGGCCATCGCGCCCGCATCCGCGCAGCGGCACGGCGGCAAACGGCGCGGGCCGCCACGGCAGCCCGCTCCAAAAGACCGGCCATCCCGTCGTCGCCGGAACCCCGGTGATGCGGACGGTGCCGGCGACGCGGGTGGCCACCCATTCCGCCGCTGCCGTTTGCACCTCCGGCCCAGCCACCCCGACCGGGTCCTGGTAATCAAAAAGGCCCTCGCCCAGAAAACTCCAGCAGCCGCCCCGGCAGACAAGCGGAAGCAGGAGCGGTGGCTCTCGCCGCCAACCGATGCACATCTCCGCTTCCTGGCCGAAACAAACCGCCCAGTGGCGCGCGAAGGCGAAGGATTGAAAAACGCCCTGGCTGGCGCCCTGGACTGCCGCCGACCACACCGCCGCCAGAGGGCCAAGATCCGAATCCTGGTGCAGATTCCAGCTCACCCTCTGCTACGAGGTGGCCTTGGCGCCCAACGTTGCCTACTACTGCCTCGTTGCGCAGGCGAGAGCCGAGATCGGGCTCGACGGCTGCAGTTTCCCCCACTGGGCTACGTCGGCGTTGAAATAATGGCAGAACTTCGCATAGGCGGCATAAAGCGGCGACGCCGGCGCGCGGTCGCTGTGATAGTTCACCATGACCAGAACTCCGACAGCCTGGCCGTTGATGCCGGCGAAACTCGGCACCCCGCCGACGGGCAACACCCCGTAGGGACCGCTGACGGCATCTTTGAGCGTTCCGGTCAGCTTGGCCAATTCTGTCCGCTGCGCCGGTGCGCGTGCCTCGAGCGCCCGGCCTTGCTCATAGGCGGCCTTGCTGGCGGCAATCAGCGTCATCAACTGCTGGCCCAGATGCAGTTGCCGGCGCATCCCGGCGAACAGCGCCGGCGAGTCGCCCTCGCGCGGGTCGGGCCGCAAAACCAGCGGCTGCTGGTAGGATTTCCCGTCCACGGTGAGCTTCACCGTATAGTGGCCCGGTACGGCCAAGGGCCCCTGCGGTGTGTAGGGCGTGTCGCCGGGCACGGCCCCCATGGTCTGTCCGTAGTTGAAGCTCAACGCGTGGGGCACCTGGTAACGCAGGTTCCAGGTCACCCGATGCGCTCCCGCCGCGACCGGAAGCGGCAACAGCCGCCGCAGCCAGAAACTCGGCGTCGGCGCCGCCGGATAGGGCAGCGGCACCGGCGGAATGGGCGCGTTCGTGTAGGTCCTCACCAGGTTGCCGCTCGCATCGAATATCTGGAGCTTGACGGTTTGCGCGGCTTGTCCCAAATAGAAATCAATCACCGCGCCCTGGGGCGGATTCTTCGCGTGCGGCACCTCCGGCGGAAACGGCGTGTCCTGGTTCACGTCGCGGTGTACCCGGATCGCCGCTTGCGGACGGAACAGATGCGCGGACTCCTCCACCAGCCCCGGCGTCATCTGTTCCAGGGGGGAAATATCATCAAGTATCCAGATCGCCCGGCCGTAGGTGCCGGCCACCAAATCACCGGAGTGAATGCGCAAATCCCGGAAGGAGGTGGTGGGCAGATTCAGCCGCAACGATTGCCAGTGGTCACCGTTGTCGAAGGAGACGTAGACCGAAGACTCGGTCCCGGCAAACAGCAGCCCCTGCTTGTTCGGATCCTCGCGCACCACGCGCACGAAGCTGCCCGTGGGCTGCGCCGTGGGCAGGCCGCTGATGATCGGCTGCCAAGTCTTGCCCCAATCGCTGGTGCGGTAGATGTGCGGCGTGAAATCGCCCGTGGCGCTGTTGTCCACCGCGGCATACGCCGCGGCCGGGTTGAAGTGCGACGCCTCGACGCGCACGATGCCGTAGATGGATACGCTTGGGGGCGTGACATCTTCCCAGTGCCGGCCGCCATTGCGGGTCAGGTAAATGACGCCGTTGGTGCTGCCGGTCCACATCACCCCCGCCTGCACCGCCGACAGCGACAACGAATCCAGGGCGTCGCCATGGTGGACCACGCCCGGTGCGGGCACCGGCGCTCTGCCCGGGTGCGCCGTCAGATCGGGGCTGATCTTGCGCCATTGCGTGCCCCCGTCGGAGGTTGCCCACACATACTGCGTCGCCCAATAGAGCACATGGGGGTCCTGCGGTGAAAATACGATCGGGGGATTGGCGGCGCGGCGCTGACTGGCATCGCCGACACCAGGATCAATAATCTGCGAATCCCACGTCTTGCGAAACACCTTCGACAGGTAAGCGTAGTTGCCGTTCGTGTAGATCAAGTTCTGGTTGAGCGGATCCACGGCCACCGAGCCGGCTTCCCACCCTGGAAGTGGGAACCAATCCAGATCGGTGACTTCCCCCAGCGGCCCGCGGCTGGCGACCCCGAACGTGCCGCTGTCCTGCTTACTGGCGTACACCCAAAACGGATAGCGGTTGTCGGTCCTGATGCGATAGACCTGCGCCGTCGGCTGGTTGTACCAGGAACTCCAGGTATGGCCGCCGTCGAGGCTCACCGTGGCGCCCTGATCGCCGCCGTACAAAATGCGGTTGGGGTTGTGCGGATCAATCCACCATTCACGCGGATCATCCCCGCCCGGCGCGCCTTTAAACGCCACCAGCGTGTGCCCGCCATCCACGGAGCGGTAGGAGGAGGTGCCGAGGGTGTAGACCACATCCGGGTTTTTCGGGTCCACGTAAACGTGGGTGCCGGCGGTATAAATGGTGTGCGTGCCCAGCCTCCAACCGGCGCCGCCGTCGTCGGAGCGGTACAGCCCGCCGCGGTCCAGCATGTACAGGCGCTGGGAGTTGGTTCCGTCCGCCACCGCGATCTCGCCCACCGGCGGCTGATTGGTCCCTTGGACCTGGCTCCAGGTGGTCCCTTCGTCGGTGGATTTGAACAGCTTCGCGGTGCTGCGCCCCCCGAAGACAAACCTCGCACCCGGCGCGCGATAGGTCGTCCCCACCGTGGCAAAAACCACGCTCGGGTTGTCGAAGGCCCAGACCATATGCGTCGCACCCGCCTTCGGCCCCGCCGCCAGCACCTGGGTCCAGGTGCGGCCGCCGTCGCTGCTGCGATACACGCCGCGCTGCGAACTTGGGCGATGCAGCCACCCGCGCGTGGAAGCCAGAATCAGGTCCGGATTGTGCGGATCCACCAGCAACGCGGTGATCTCGCCGGCCTCGTGCAAACCTACGTTTTCCCACGTGCGACCGGCATCGGTGGACTTCCAGACGCCGCTGCCGCCCTCCTGATCCCAAGCGTCGCCCGTGCCCGCGTAGATCGTCGTGGGCTGGGATTGCGCCACGGCCAGCGCACTCACCCCGGCTATCCCCTTGATGGTGTCGGTCAGCGGGAACCACACCGTTCCGGCGCTCACCGTTTTCCAAATCCCGCCGTCGGCAAAGCCCACGTAGTACACCGCGGGCTGGCCAATGACGCCACACACCGCACCCGCGCGCCCGGCGATAAAGGGACCGATGTTACGCCAGTGCAGCCCGGCCAGCAGCCGCGGGCTCACCTGGGCGGCGCTGCAGGCGCATAAACACGCTATCGCGGCCGCCGCGCAGCCGCTCCTGCGCCACCATCGGCTCCCGTATCCGACAGTCATCATCCTGAACCTCCGTGCAATCACCAGGCCTTCGCCGGTTCTAGAAGGTGAACTCGCCCTTGAGCGCGATCATGCGCTGCGCGTTGGCGCCCCCGGTATAGCTGCCCAGCAACGACGTGGGCGAAGCGTTGTTGCTGTCTATGGTGCCGAAGCCCGTGAGCGTGCTCGCCACGCCCGGAATGCCGGCTTGATAACCGGTCGGGCTGGCGAAGTTGGGATGGTTCAACACGTTGTAGGCCTCCACCGAGGCTTTGAACCGCGTGCCTTCGGTGAGCTGGAACGACTTTGCCAGGGAGAAGTCGGCCCAGAAGAAGCCCGGCGCCCGCAGTGTGTTGCGGCCCAAGGCGCCGAACTGGCAGGTGGCGGCATCGAGCGCTTCGGACTGGGCGGAGGGATCGTAGCACTCACCCGTGGAGGCATCGTAGACGCTGGCAAAGGCGGCCGGATTCACCCACTGGATTTCCCCCGACTGGGTCACCCCCGGAATGTCCTGGGTTGTGTAGACTGACTGGCCGGCGATCTGGTTGGCAAACTCCGGCGCCTTGGCGCGGTGGAACGCGGTGGTGTTGAGGAGCTTGCTGCCCGGCAAGCTGCTCACGATCGAAAACGGCGGGCCGCTGTTGTAGAAAACGGTTCCGGAAGCTTGCCAGCCGTTGACCGCGCCACCCAGCCAGCCATGGGCGTGGATCGGAAGCTGATACAGATAGGAGGCGTTGGCGACATGGGTGATGTCGTAGTCACAATCGGCGTATTGGTTTTGGATCTCTCCCGGAACAGGGGCGATATACACGTCGTTAAAGCTGTAGCCGTAAAGCCCGCCGTTGGAGATCGTGTCCAGGCAATGGCTCCAGGTGTAGTTGAGGGTCAACATCAGGCCGTGCGTCATGCGTTCGACCGCGCTGAGATTCAGCCCGTTGTAGTTGCCCTCGCCGTTGTATTCAATCTGGCTGACGCTGTTGAAGCGCGGATCGGGTGCGTCACTGCTGGTCTTGCCATAGGGGTAGGGCGAGAAGCAGCCGGAGCAGAGCCGCTGGAACGCGTTGGCGGCGTAGGAGTTCAGGATGTGATCGGATTTCGTGCCCGAGTAGGCGGCCGTCACCGCGAAATTCTGGCCGAACTGGCGCTGCACGCTCAGCTTCCACTCGTAAATGCGCGCCGGAACGTAGGTGCTGGGTACGATCGTGGCCGCCTGCGGCGCAATGCAGTCGCCCGGCGTGGCGCCGGCGGCGGCGCAGGAGAGCCCGCCGTTGTTGAAAAGGTTCACGAAGCTGGCATCCGCGGCGCGGGCGGCGTCAATCGCACTGTTGGGAACGCCGGGCAGAATCGCCGAGCCGCCCACCTGGCCGAACAATCCCCCGGTGAAGGAAGCCGCGTAGGGCGGATTGCTGTCCAGGGCGGAATAAAACTCCCCCGCCGGAACGTCTTCAAACACCCCGAAGCCGGCCTTGAACAGCGTGTTCCGCGCAAAGGCGTACGCGACCGAGGCGCGCGGCTGCCAGGTGACGTAGGGTTTGGACTGGAAGAAATTCATCAGGCCGGTGTTGAACATGGGGCCGATCGGATCGTTGGCGCCATGCGACGCCGTGGACCAATCGCCGCCCACCAGGTTGGAGTACAAGCTCGCCTGATTGGTGCCGTTCTCATTGAGGGCGGCCCGCAAGCCATAGGTGACGGTCAACTTGGGCCTGACTTGCCAGGTGTCCATCCCGAACACATCCAGGCTGCCGTAGGAGACCGGGTCCATCGTGGTGGCGGGAAAGGCGACCGTGGCCGTGCTGGCGGCGCCATAGGTGAATTCCGGCACGTCGCCAATCGAAACGCTGGGGATGACGTCGCCGCCGCCGTGCAGGTACTGATCAATGCGCAGGAAGCTTTCGCCAAACTTGAATGTGTGCGCCCCGCGCGTCCACGACAGGTTGTCGTTGAGCTGCCAGACCGTATTGTTGTAGCCACCAGGCAGGTTCCCGCCCTGCGGCACCCAGAACGGGTTGGCGCTGTAGACGACGTTAAAGGTCTTCAGCGTCGCCTCGTAGGCATCAATGCCAAAGATGGCGTCGAACCACTGAAAGCCGGGGTTAAACTGGTTGACCAAATCCGGGGTAAACACGTGCGTCCAACCCGCCTGGCCCATGCGCGTGGGCTGGTTGGACGTCGCGCTGAATTCCGGATCGATGGGGTCGTACCCGCTGTTCTGCAGCCCGCGATCCCAACTGTACTGGCCCCAGTAGGTGTTCTTGCTGCTGTGGTCCCAGTCAATGCGCGCCACCGTGTAACGCTCGGTCGTGAGGGCGGAATACCCGAGGGTGAGCAGGTTGTCGCAGCCGACGCCGTCGGGGACGGCATTGCCGGCGCCGGGCGAGGCCAGCGGGTTATAGCTGATGGTGGAACCGTCGGCGTTAAGCGGGCACCCGAGCTGCGCCGCCGGAACCCCGCGCTTCACATTGCCCGTGTCGGCAAAAAACTTCTGGTAGAGCGTCGTTTCCTGCGTTTCCGCCGGCAGGGGTTGTGCGCAGGCCGGACCGTTGGCCCCTTGCAGGCTGGAGGGGCAGTAGCTGTTGCTGGTGTTGGTGGGATCGTAGCCGCCGTTGGGCAACTGCTGCAACACGTAATTTTGGTACTGGGAGCTGGGCAGGTTGTAGTCGCCCACGGAGGGCTCGTCGATGTGCAGATCCTCGAAGTCCACGAAGAAAAACAGGGCTTTGTGCAGGATGGGACCGCCCACGGCGCCGCCAAACTGGTTGACGTTGTCGAACGGACGCGGCGACCCGGTGGCGTTCAGGAAGAAGTCGTTGGCGTTCATGGCGCGGCCGTTCCATTCCTCGAACAGGTTGCCGTGGAACTGGTTGGTGCCGGATTTGCTGATGTAGTTGACTTGCGCGCCCGCCAGGCGGCCGTGGTCCACGCCAAACGTATCCGTGGCCGTGGTGGCCTCCTCCACGTCGTTGATGCCCAGCAGCATGTTGGTGGCGCCGCTGTTGTTGAGGTTGATGGTCGAGTTGTTGTCGTCCAGGCCGTTGAGCGTGTAGTTGTCCGACAGCGAGGAGAGACCGTTGAAGGAGACGTCGCCATAGCCGCCGGTGGAGTTCATGATCGCCCCGGGGGCCACCTGGGCCAGGTAGGTGAGATCGTTGCCCGCGTCGGGGAGATTGGAAATTGCGGTCTCACTCACGGTGGTCGCGGTATTGGCGCTATTGGGCTGCAGCAGCGGCGCCTGGCCGCTGACCTCGACCGTTTGCGTCGCGGAACCAAGCGTGAGCTTGAAACTGGCGCTGGCCACCTGGCTCACGGCCACCGCCACGCGTCCCAACTGCGCCGTCTCGAAGCCGTGGGCAATCACCCGGACCTGGTACGTCCCCGGGTCAAGCTGCGACAAGGTGTAGTTGCCGGTGTTGTTGCTGATCGCCGTGCGCACCGCGCCGGTCGCGGTATTGGTCGCCTCCACCACGGCATGCGGGACGACGGCCCCGGTGGGATCGGTGATACGTCCGCTGATGGCGCCCGTCGTCAGTGACTGTGCCCGAGCCAGCCGGGGAGAAAAACAAACTGCGGCGAGCAAAATGACAAACAGACCGCATGCGGCGAAACGATTACTGTCACACGCAAATCGAGTCATGCGCACCTCCGCATAACGTATATGACAGTACAGAACTTGCTGTCAAGCCCCCCGCACGGGGCAGCCGCTATTCCAGCGCTTCGCGGCGGTAGTTGGGGGCTTCCTGGGTGATGATCACGTCATGCACATGGCTTTCGCGCAGGCCGGCCGAGGAGATGCGCAGGAAGCGCGCGCGCTGCTGGAAATCTTCGATCGTGGCGCAACCGCAGTAGCCCATGCCGGCGCGCAGCCCACCCACGAGCTGGTGCACCATCGCCGCCAGCGGCCCTTTATAGGGCACGCGGCCCTCGATGCCCTCGGGCACCAGCTTCTCCGCCGCACCCTCGCCTTCCGCGTCCTGGAAATAGCGATCCGAGCTGCCCTGCTGCATCGCGCCGAGCGAGCCCATGCCGCGGTAGCTCTTGTACGAGCGACCCTGGTAGAGCTCGATCTCGCCGGGCGACTCCTCGGTGCCGGCGAACAGGCTGCCGAGCATGACCGAGCAGGCACCGGCAGCGATCGCCTTGGCGACATCGCCGGAATAGCGGATGCCGCCGTCGGCGGTCAGCGGAATGTCGCTGGCCACGCCGGACAATGCGTCGTGGATGGCGGAAATCTGCGGCACGCCGACGCCGGCGACAATGCGCGTGGTGCAAATCGAGCCCGGGCCGATGCCGACCTTGATGCCGTCGGCGCCATGATCGGCCAGCGCCCTGGCCCCCGCTGCGGTCGCGATGTTGCCGCCGATCACCTGCACCGAGGGATGGCGCTGCTTGATCCACGCCACGCGGTCGAGCACGCCCTGCGAGTGGCCGTGCGAAGTGTCGACCACGACCACGTCGGCGCCCGCGGCAACCAGTGCCTCGACC
>JBOGKL010000394.1:0-13488 GCA_050745525.1 Terriglobales bacterium
CGATGACCATCAATTCCCCCGCCGCCGTCATCTGGGCCATGTTCCTGGTCGCGGCCGAGCGCCAGGGGGCCGACTGGAAGAAGATCTCAGGCACTCTGCAGAACGACATTCTGAAGGAGTACATCGCGCAAAAGGAGTACATCTTCCCGCCCGCTCCTTCCATGCGCCTCGTGGTGGACACCATCGAGTTTGGCGCGCGCGAAACGCCGAAGTTCAATCCGGTTTCGATCAGCGGCTATCACATCCGCGAGGCGGGTTCGACCGCGCTGCAGGAACTGGCCTTCACGCTGCGCGACGGCATGGAGTACGTCGAATGGACGCTGCGGCGGGGCGTGCCGGTGGACGAGTTCGCGCCGCGCCTGTCGTTTTTCTTCAACTCCCACAGCGACTTTTTCGAGGAAATTGCCAAGTATCGCGCCGCCCGCAAGCTCTGGTACTCGGTGATGACCGAGCGCTACGGCGCCCGCAACCCGCGCAGCACCGCGCTGCGCTTTCACACCCAGACCGCCGGCGTCTCCCTCACCGCGCAGCAGCCCTATAACAACCTCGCCCGCGTGGCCCTGCAGGCGCTGGCGGCGGTACTGGGGGGCACGCAATCGCTGCACACCAACTCGCTCGATGAGGCGCTGGCCCTGCCCACGGCCGAGGCCGTCACGCTGGCGCTGCGCACGCAGCAGATCATCGCCTTCGAGACTGGCGCCGCCAACACCGTGGACCCGCTGGGCGGGTCCTACTTCGTCGAGAAAACCACGCTCGACATGGAGCAGGGCGCGCGCGACTACTTCCGCCGCATTGACGAGATGGGTGGCATGGTCGCCGCCGTCGAACAGGGCTTTCCGCAACGCGAAGTCGCCGACGCCAGCTACCGTTACCAGCAGGCGCTCGAGCAGGGCGAAAAGTTCATGGTTGGCGTCAACTGCTTCGTCACCGAGGAGCAGCCCGTCCCCACCCTGTACATTGATGAAACCGCGCGCACGAGCCAGATGGCCAAGCTCGAGGCTCTGCGCCGCCGCCGCTCGAACGATGCGGTGCAACGTACGTTGGCGGACCTGCGCACCGTCGCCGCCATCAGCGACGGCAACACCATGCCCGCCCTGCTCGATTGCGTGCGCGCCTCGTGTACGCTGGGCGAGATTTGCGACGCCCTGCGCGAGGTCTTCGGCGCCTACACCGAGACGGCGATCACTTAACCTGCCTATGCCTGACACTTCACGCATTCGTGTTCTGGTGGCCAAGCCCGGCCTGGACGGGCACGACCGCGGAGCCAAAGTCGTCGCCCGCGGCCTGCGCGACGCCGGCATGGAGGTCATCTACACCGGCCTGCGCCAGACGCCGGAGATGATCGTCAACGCCGCCCTGCAGGAAGACGTGGATTGCATCGGCCTGTCCATCCTCAGTGGCGCGCACAACGCCATCGTGCCCGAGCTCATGGCCGAGATGCGCAAGCAGCACATGGAAGGCGTACTGGTCGTGCTCGGCGGCATCGTGCCCGACGCCGACATCGCCCCGCTGAAAGAGGCGGGCGTGGCCGCGGTGTTTCCTCCCGGCAGCCGCATGAGCGAAATCGCGGATTTCATTCGCGCGCACGTGCCGCCGCGCCCGGCCCTGGTCTCCTGACCGCGCTTCACGCCAGCCCGCTGAGCGCGGGAGCCCTGCTGCTGCGCTTGGAATCAGGCGACGGCCTGAACCGCTTGTCGCTCCCGTTGCTGGAGGAGTTGGCCGCCGCGCCGCTCGCGTATCCGCAGGCCTCGCGTTTCATTCTTGCCGGCAACGCCCGCTGCTTTTCCGCCGGCGCCGATCTCCAAACCATAGCGCGTCTGGACGGCCCGGCCGCCTGGGCGTTCGCTCGCCGCGGCCAAGCCGCGCTGGGTGCCGTCGCGCGCTCGCCCATTCCCTTCGTGGCCGTGGTCGAGGGCTCCTGCCTGGGCGGCGGCCTCGATCTGGCGCTCGCCTGCTGCGCCCGCCTCGCGGCGCCGGACGCTTATTTCGGCCATCACGGCGCCAAACTCGGCCTGGTCACCGGCTGGGGCGGCACGCAGCGCCTGCCGCCGCTCATCGGCATGGCGCGCACGCTCGATCATTTGCTAACAGCTCAGGGCTGGCCCGCCGGCGCGGCGCTGGCCGAAGGCCTGGTGCAAGCCGTCCATGCGCCCTCACAACTGCTCAGCGCAGCCATTGCAGCCCCGCTGCCGCGTAGCGCATCACTGTCCGGTCCGCGGTAAGCAGGACCCATTCTTCCGTGATTGCCTGCGCGATCAGCGCTCGGTCAAATGGATCGCGGTGGAGCAGAGGCAGACGCGCCATCGCGCTGACATGGTCTTCACGCATCGGGAGGACGCGTGCGCCGGTCACCCGCGCCGCTTCACGCCACCAGTCTTCGACTGGCCCGATATCAATCCTGCCGATGGCCGCCTTAATTACGGCTTCCCAATAGCTGATCACGCTCAGCCACGCCGGTCCCTGTTCGACAGCGGCGCGAACCCGTGCCGTAAGCCGCCCCGGCTCTCCAACGACCCAAAACACGACGCTGGTGTCCAGCAGATAGCCGTTCACCATTTCCCGCGGAGAAACTCTTCTTCCGTAATGGGCTTATCCCAACCCGGTTTGAGGTGAATTTTCCCGCGCATGGTTCCGAACTGCACCTTGCGTTTTTCCGGCGGCACCGACGTGAGGCGCGCCACGCGCTTGCCGCGCCGCGTGATCACAATCTCGTCGCCGCCTTCGACCGCGCGCAGCAGTTTCGGGAGCTGGTTCTTGGCCTGCGCCACGCTGACTTCCATGCCCCTATTATAGCCATCTCTCATGTCCATCTGCTCCTCGTGCACAATGGAGAATTCATGGAGCTGCTGCTGCTCGGCTACGGGAAGATGAACCGCTTGGTGGAGGAGTTGGCGTCCGGGAGCGGGCACCGCGTCGCGGCCCGCGTGGACGAACATGACGCCTTCCCGGCGGGCTGGGCCGCGGGTCTGGTGGCGATTGACTTCAGCGTGCCCGGCGCCGTGCTCGAACACGCTGAGCGCTGCGCCGCGGCGGGCATTCCGCTGGTGATCGGCACCACCGGCTGGCTCGATCGCCTCGATGCGGTGCGCGCCTGTGCGAAGCGATCCGCCGCCGGCATCGTCTACGGCGCGAACTTTTCCGTGGGAGTGCAGGCGTTCTACCGCATAGCCGCGGCCGCGGCGGCGGCGCTGCCGCCCAGCTACGAGGCCTTCGTGTGGGAAGCGCACCACAGCCAAAAAAGGGACGCGCCCTCAGGCACCGCGCTCCATCTGGCCGCCGTGCTGCGGCAGGGCGGACACGAACCCGGCGCCATCGCCAGCACCCGCGCCGGCGCCATGCCCGGCACCCACACCGCCGGTTTTGATTCCCCCGACGACACCATCACCCTCACCCACACGGCGCGCTCGCGCCGCGGCTTTGCCGCCGGCGCGCTGCTGGCGGCGCAATGGATTCAGGGCCGCCGCGGCCTGCACGAGTTCGGCGAGGTGATGGACAGCCTGGCCGCTGGAGAACTTTCATGAACAATCCCTTCCGTGGTTGCGGCACCGCGCTGATCACGCCCTTTGCCGCCGATCAAACGCTGGACACCGTAGCCCTGGAAGCCCTGCTGCGCTGGCAGATCGAGCAGGGCATTGATTTTCTGGTCCCCTGCGGGACCACGGGCGAGACCCCGACGCTGAACGAAGGCGAGCATCTGCAGATCGTCGAGCGCGCCGTGCGTGCCGCTGCCGCCGCCGGGCGCAAGGTGCCCGTGCTCGGGGGCGCGACCAGCAACCAGACCGCGCACGCGGTGGCGCTGGCGCGGCGCCTGGAAGCTGCGGGTGTGGATGGCGTCCTCAGCGCCGCCCCCTACTACAACAAACCAACACAGGAGGGGCTGTTCCAGCACTTTTCCGCCGTCGCCGCCGCCGTGCGCGTGCCCGTCGTGCTCTACAACGTGCCCGGCCGCACCTCCAGCAACATCGAGGCGGACACTGTGGTGCGCCTGGCGCGTGCCTGCCCCAACATCGTGGCCGTCAAGGAAGCCTCGGGCAATTTGGCCCAGATCGGCCACATCATCGCCGGTGCGCCCGAAGGGTTCGATGTCTTTAGCGGCGACGATGCCCTCGCGCTCGCCATTCTCGCTCTGGGCGGCCAGGGTCTGGTCAGCGTTGCCTCCAATGCGGTTCCTGCCGCCATGGTGCAGATGGTCGCCGCGATGCGCGCCGGCAATCTCGAGGTGGCGCGGAAGCTGCATTACCGCTATCTCGCCTTCATGGAAGCGAACTTCGTTGAGTCCAGTCCGGGGCCGATCAAGTATGCCCTCGCGCACATGGGCAAGTGTCAGGAGGTCTATCGCCTGCCTATGGTCCCCATTGCCGCCCGCAGCCGCCAAACCATGGATGCGGTGCTGAAGGAACTCGGGCTCTGACGCATGCAGGAACTCGCCGCCACCATCGAGCGCCTGAGCGCGCTGAGCGATCTGCAAGCCGAGGCCGAAGCCGCGCGTGCCGCCTTCGCCGAACTCAAGCGCGAGCTCAACGCCGGCCGCGTGCGTGCGGCCGAGCCCGGGCCCGGCGGTTGGCGCGTGAATGCCTGGGTGAAGCAGGGCATCTTGCTCGGCTTTCGCCTGGGCCGTCTGGAGGCGCATCCGGCCGCGGCCCCGTTCTCGTTTTTCGATAAGGACACGCTGCCGCTGCGCGCCTTTGCGCTCGCCGATCAGGTGCGCATCGTACCCGGCGGCACCGCCGTGCGCGACGGCGCCTATGTTGCCCCCGGCGTGATCTGCATGCCTCCGGCCTACATCAACATCGGCGCCTACGTGGACGAGGGCACGATGATTGACTCCCACGCCCTGGTCGGCTCCTGCGCCCAGATCGGCCGCCGCGTGCATCTGAGCGCGGGCGCGCAGGTCGGGGGCGTGCTCGAGCCGGTCAACCAGGTGCCGGTGGTGATCGAGGACGACGTGCTGGTCGGCGGCAACTGTGGCATCTACGAAGGTGCCGAGATCGGCGCGGGCGCGGTGCTGGGCGCGGGCGTAATCCTCACCCGCTCGGTCACCGTCTACGACCTGCCGCGTGGCGTGACGCACCGGGCTTCCGCCGGCGCCGGGCTGCGCATCCCCGAAGGCGCCGTGGTCGTCCCGGGCGCGCGCGCCGTCACCAAGGGCCCGGCCTGGGGACTTTCCCTCGCCACGCCCGTCATCGTCAAGTATCGCGACGGCAAAACCGACGCCGCCGTCGAGCTCGAAGACTGGTTGCGCTGACCCGCAGTTCGTACGCCCTGGGCGCAGCCACGTTCAGATTCGGATCGGCACCAGGCCAATTTCTGTAGAGCGGGTCACCCAGCTTCCCGCAACTGCCGCAATCGGCGTCGCGCCTAGAGCCAGACAACTATTGCCAACGTGGCGAAGGGGATAATTGCCAGCAGGCTCATCGAGCCGATTTCGGCGCCCACCGCACAGAGGTAGATGAATCCTCCGGAGAACCAGCAAACCGCCTTGGTGACTACGCCCTGGGCTGGGGTCGCGTCCCCGCCGCGGTTCAAAAATTTCCAGACCGGCCGGATTGAGATCCAAGCCATGAAATAGAAGAAAGGAGCTGCGGCGACAAGGAGCAAGTACTCCAGCGCGTTTGCTCTCATCTCGGATGCGCCAATCACATTACCTCCCGAGAGGTGCGCTGGCCAGCACAAAGCCCAGAAAGCCCCCGACCACGAAGACAGCCGCGACAATCCTGAGAGCCGTCGCAGCCCAGCGCCACGCCAGTACCTGTCGGCCCCACCACCCCGGGGGCCGATTCACGTTCCGACCTGCGACCGCGTGGAGGACGCGCGGAGCCTTCAAAAGGATCACGAGCCAGCCGCTATAAACCAGAAGCTCAACGGCACGTAGCACACTACTGGCGAGTTGCGCCTCCGCCTCGCCCAAAATGGGTGGTGTTAACAATGGCCTTCTCCCCCAATCTCCGATATCGCGGTGGTGTAGCCTGAGCCGCTGAGTCCCCAGCCCGGGCCAAACGTCGGGGACACAACAAACGTGCCGTTGCTACTGATCGATATCTGCATCCCGAGCTTGGCTCCAATTCCGATGTTCGCGCTCAGTACCAGGAATGGGCCCTTCAGCTGGGCTGCGCTTCCGGCGTTGCTAGCGAACACACCGAGCCCCGCCCCGGCATACACGCCCGCCGCCGAGAGAGGTGCAATTTGCGACGGCGCCCCGGCCTTCGGAGTGCCCGCAACAGTTGCGGCGCCGCCCTCCGCGTACACGTATTGGTCCCACGTCCTGCGGCTGAGTTCGCGCGACCGGGGTCACTGCCCGCACGCAAACCGTCCCTACTGCTTCAGCAGCGCCTGCACCTGGCTCTCCAGAGCCTTGGCGGCGGCGACCTGCACCGGCGTGGGGGCGGCGGGCACATTGTCCACGCCGCCGATTTCGGCGCTGCCGCCGAGCAGGCCGTTGAGCTGGGTATTGAGGCGCGCCAGCTTGCGCGCCAGCGTGGGATTGCTCGTGCGCGCCCGTTCATAGGCCGCGTAGCTTTGGTTCATCGCCAGCGCGATGCCCTGAGCCACCTCGAACTGCTGCTGCAACTCCGCCGGGGTGATGTGGAGGCGGGGGTCCATCTTGACCGTCAGCGGCTGGCTGTAGGTCTCGCCGCCCACGGTCAGCTTCACCGTGTACTGGCCCGGAACCACCAGCACGCCTTGCGGTTGGCGCGGCGTGCGATGGTCAATGGCGGAAATCGGGTAGCTGTGCGCCAGCGACTGCGGCGCCGTATAGCGCAGGTGCCACACGAAACGGTGCAAGCCCGCCCTGGTGCCTGGCTTCTTAAACGGCGCCACCCAGTAGAGCGGCACGCGGATCGTGCGCGCCAGCTCCGCCATGGTCACCGGGGATATGTCGCTGCTCGAGAAGCGATGCACGAGCCCAGCTTGGGCATCGTAGATCGCCAGCGCCACCGGACCCGTGGCGGCGCTGCCCAGGGCATAGTCGAGGATGGCTCCGGTTGGCGGGTTCGTGCCCGCCGGTGTTTCCGGAATAAGCGGCGTGTCGGTGTTGGTATTGCGCTGCAGCCGGTACGCCACTTCCGGCTTAAACAGATAGCCCGGCGCCGAGGCCACCCGCGCCGTGAGCTGGCGTAGCGGCGTGACGTCGTCGAGAATCCAGAACGCGCGGCCGTGCGTGCCGACCACCAGATCGTTCTGGTGCACCACCATGTCGCGCATCGAGGTGTGCGGCAGGTTCATCTGCAGCGATTGCCACTGGTCGCCGTCATTAAAGGAAACGTAGACCGAGGTCTCCGTGCCGGCGTAGAGCAGGCCGCGCCGCACCGGGTCTTCGCGCACCACGTCGGTGGCGGCTCCGTCGGGCAGGCCGTTGTCAATTTCCGTCCAGGTTTTGCCGCCGTCGTGGGTGCGGAAGATGTGCGGCTGCATCTGGTCCAGCCGGATGGTATTGACAGCGGCGTAGACCGTGTTGGGATCGAAGTGGCTGGCGTCGAGCGTCGAGACCTTCCACCAGGGTTTCAACTGCGGCGGCGTAACGTTGGTCCAGTGCGCGCCGCCGTCGTGCGTCACCCAGATCAAGCCGTCGTCGGTGCCCGCCCACAGCAGGTTGGCGTCGAGAGGCGACGGCGATAGCGCGTACACGACCCCGCCCGCCGGCTTGGCATTTCTGTTCCCAGAGGCAAAGGGGCCGAGCGTCGGCACGCTCACCGGCCGGTGCCGGGTCAGATCGGGGCTGATGATATCCCAGTGCTGCCCGCCGTCGGTCGTCCGGAACACCACGTTGCCGCCCAGGTAAAGCGCGTGTGGGTCCGCCGGCGAAAAGGCAATGGGCATGGTGCGGCGGAAGCGGTACTTGCGCGTCAGAAGCTGCGGGCCGACGTTCTGGTCCACATGCGTGCGCTTGTTGTAGCGGGTGACCGCGCCCCCGCCGGCGCCGTAGATGAGGTTCTGGTGCAGCGGATCGGCGACCACGTCGGCGTACTCAAACGCGCCCGCCGGGTGCCAGTTGCGCAGCGTGATTTCCCCGTCCGGCCCGCGGCTGGAGATGCCCACCGAGCCGCTTTCCTGCTGGCCGCCATAGACGTTGTACGGGAATTGATTGTCGGTCGAGACCTTGTACATCTCCCCGGTGGGCTGGTTGTACCAGGAACTCCAGGTACGGCCACGATTCACGCTGATGGTCGCGCCCTGATCCACGCCCAGCATGACGATATTGCGGTTGGAGGGGTCAATCCACACCGTGTGGTAGTCGTCGCCGCCGGGCGCGCCCTTGAGGGGCAGAAAATTCTGGCCGCCGTCGCTGGAGCGGTAGGTCGAGGTGTTGGCGATGTAGACCATGTTGTCGTCCGTCGGATCCACGCGGATGCAAGCAAAGTCAGAACCGCGGCCCCACAGGCGCGTGTTCGTGTTGATCCGGTGCCAACTGGCGCCGCTGTCATCGGAGCGATAGACGCCGCCCTGCTGGCGCGCTTCCACCAGCGCGTAGATCCGGCTCGGGTCGCTCGGCGCAATGCCGATGCCGATGCGGCCGAGATGGTCCGCCTGCCAGGCGGGCAAGCCCTGTGTGAGCCGGTGCCAGGTGGTCCCGCCGTCGGTGCTTTTGTACAGCCCGCTGCCGGCGCCCTCAAACATCGCCCAGGGCGTGTAGCGCGAGGCCCACATCACCGCGTAAACAATCTGCGGGTTCTGCGGATCGAATGCCACCTGCACCGCGCCCGTGTTTTCGTCGCGGTACAGAACTTTTTGAAAGGTGCGGCCGCCATCGAGCGAGCGGAACACGCCCCGCTGCGCATTGGGCCCGTAAGGATGCCCCAGCACGGCCACAAACAGCCGGTCGGGATCGTGCGGGTCCACGATGATCGAGCCGATCTGCTGGCCTTGACGCAGGCCCAGATGGGTCCAGGTCTGGCCGCCATCGGTGGACTTGTACATCCCATCGCCGGTGGACAGATCGGGACGCCGCAAGCCTTCCCCGCTTCCTACATAAACGATTTCCGGGTTCGACGCCGCCACCGCGAGCGCGCCAATCGAGCCGGTGGGTTCGTGGTCAAAGATCGGCTTCCAGGTGTTGCCGTAGTCGGTGGACTTCCACACCCCTCCGTTGACAGCGCCAAAGTAGAACACGCCGGGCTGCGTCGGTACGCCGCTCACGGCCACGGTACGTCCGCCCCGGAATGGTCCAATCAGCCGCCAGCGCATGGCCTGCAGCAGGTTGGGGTTAAACTGCTGCGCCGGACACAGGGCCGCAGCCGCGCCCAGCGTGCAAAGCACAAGAATGGCAGGAAGTAAGCGGCGAGGCATAATTTAGCTCCAAAAGGGCTACCTTACACCTTCCCCTGCGCGTAGTGAACGGGAAATCCTAGCGCAGTGGCGGCCTGGGCCCCTGGGCCCCAGGCCAAAGCGAGCAAAGTGGGTGGCGCGGCGCAGCCGCGACGGGGCCCGCGCCTATCAGTGGCTCTTGGTTTTGTTGAGCGCCTTCGCCAGCCGCGACTTGTGCCGGGCGGCGGCGTTGCGGTGCAACACGCCCTTTTGCACGGCCTTATCAATCTGGGCCATCGTGGAGGGAGCCAGCTTCGTGGCCGTTGCGCCATCGCCGGAGCGGAGCGCCACGCGCAGCTTCTTCACCGTCGTGTGCAGGCGACTGGCATTGGCGCGGTTACGGGCGGTGCGGCGGCGGGTCTGGCGAACGCGCTTCAGGGCAGAGGGATGATTGGCCATGGGCTCTGTTCATTCTAATTCAGCCGGGCCCTGAGCGTCAAAGCATCTACACTATGGACTGGCGCGGGGCCCCGCGCGGCGTAGCCGCGCGACCCGCTTGCGCTTGCAGGGCTGGGGGCCGCAGACCCAGCCGTGCTCGCTTCGGGACTTAACCGCCTTCATGAAGACCAGCATCGAGCTCGTCCATGGTATCGAGACACTGTTTGGCCCGCTGGACGAGAATCTCCGCTTGCTGGAATCGCGCTTGCACGTCGCGGTGCATCTTGGCCCTTCGAGCATAGAGGCCGAAGGCGAACCCGACGCGGTAGCCCGGCTCGAACAGATCGTCCGCGACTTCCAGAAGCTCCGCACCGAGGGTCAGGCGTTCTCCAACGGCGACTTGCGCGCGTTGCTGCAGATCGTGGTGGATGATCCCACAACCAACCTCGTGGATCTGGTCCGCAGCGGACGCGAGCGCGCGTTCGGCAAAAAGACCATCCAGCCGAAAACCCCCAATCAGCGCCGCTATCTGGACGCCATCGAGCGCTACGACATGGTGTTTGGGGTGGGGCCGGCAGGCACGGGCAAGACCTATTTAGCCGTGGCCATGGCCGTGGCCGCGCTCAATGCCAAGCAGGTGGCGCGCATCGTGCTGGCCCGTCCGGCGGTGGAAGCCGGCGAGCGGCTGGGCTTTTTGCCCGGCACCTTGCAGGAAAAAGTGGACCCGTATCTGCGCCCGCTCTACGACGCCCTGTTCGATCTGGTGGAACCCGAGCGCGTCGAGCGCCTTCTCGAGCGCAACATCATCGAGATTGCCCCGCTCGCCTTCATGCGCGGCCGCACGCTCAACGATGCCTTCATCATTCTGGATGAAGCGCAAAACTCCACCCAGGAGCAGATGAAGATGTTCCTGACCCGCATGGGGTTCCGCTCCAAGGCGGTCATCACCGGCGACATCACGCAAATTGATCTGCCCCAGGGCCGCCGCAGCGGCCTGCTCCAGGCGATTGAAATTCTTAGCGCGGTGGAGGGTATTTCGGTCACCTACTTCGATGAGCGCGACGTCGTGCGCCACGCCCTGGTGCAGCGCATCGTGCATGCCTATCAGGAGCACGATGCGCACAGCGCGGGCAATCAGCTTCCGTTGCTGCTCGATGCCGATGCCGGAAACACACCACCCCACGATTGAGGTGGACCACCTCCGTCCGCCGCGGCTGGATCTCGCGCGCCTGCGCCGTTATCTCGCCCGCGTGCAGCGCGCCGCCGGTTTGAGCGGGACGGTGAGCGTGCGCTTGATGGATGATGCTTCCATTCGCCGCCTCAACCGGCGCTTCCGCCACAAAGACCGCCCTACCGACGTGCTTTCGTTCCCGATTTCAGCGAACGGCAACGCCGGGGATATTGCGATCTCGCTCGACACTGCCCGCCGCCAGGCGCGCCGCCTTCGCCACAGCCTGGACCGCGAACTGCGCTTGCTGCTGCTCCACGGCGCGCTGCACCTGGCGGGCATGGATCACGCCTCCGACCACGGCGAGATGGACGCCTGCGAGCTGCGCCTCCGCCGCCGCTTCCGGCTGAGGTAGAGGTAATATTGCCTCATGGCGCAGGTTCTCGAAGTCCGCTGTCCCGACTGTGGCGCCCGCTTGCGGGTGGATGCGGAAACCGGCATGGTGCTCCACCACTCCGCCGGTGAGCGCCGCCCCCACGGCGTGGACCTGGACCGCGCCGACCGCCAGCTGCAGAACCAGGCCCAGGAGCGCGAGCGGCGCTTTCAGGAATCGGTCGAGGCGGAAAACAAGCGCGACGACCTGCTCGCCCGCAAATTCGACCAGAGCCTGCGCCGCGTTCGCGACAACCCCGCAGAGCCCCGGCCGGTCCGCGACGTGGATTTGGATTAGCGGAGCCGGGGCGGAGGGGGCCCCCGGCGGAGCGGCCTGTCGGCCTTGGGGAGCGGGCCGCGCGGCGTCAGCCGCGCTGGGTGCCCGCGATCAAGGAACGAGCCCCGGCCGGTCCGCGACGTGGATTTGGATTAGGGACCGCTTGACAGGGCGCCAAACGTGGTGCTAACCTTGTCTTTCCTGAAGGATTGGCTTCCGCCTCTCTGTCTTTTCCGTCCGGACATGTAACTTCTGCGCGCTGCGGCATCTGTTGCCTGCGGCCATTATTTTGTCTGCTTCCCACCCCAACCTCGCATGACCATTGCCGAACTGAAAGAAAAAAACATCACCGAGCTGGCCCGCATCGCTCGCACCCTGGAGCTGCCCGGCGCCAGCAGTATGCGCAAGCAGGATTTGATCTTCAAAATCCTGCAGGCGCAGAGCGAAAAGGAAGGGCACATCTTCGCCGAGGGGGTGCTGGAAATCCTGCCCGACGGCTACGGCTTCCTGCGCTCGCCCGACTACAACTACCTCCCCGGCCCCGACGACATCTACGTCTCCCCCTCCCAGACCCGGCGCTTTGACCTGCGCACCGGCGACACCTGCTCCGGCCAGGTTCGCCCGCCGCACGAGGGCGAGAAGTATTTCGCCCTGGTCAAGATTGAGGCCATCAACTTCGAGGCGCCCGAAGAGGCGCGCAACAAGATCCTGTTCGACAACCTCACGCCGCTCTACCCGGCCCAGCGCATCAGCCTTGAGACCGTGCGCGAGAACGTCTCCGGCCGCATCATGGACCTGTGTACGCCCATCGGCAAGGGCCAGCGTGGACTCATTGTGGCTCCGCCGCGCACCGGCAAGACCATGCTGATGCAGTCCATCGCCAACTCCATCACCACCAATCATCCTGAGGTCGTGCTGATGGTGCTGCTGATTGACGAACGGCCCGAGGAAGTCACCGACATGCAGCGGACGGTGAAGGGCGAGGTCATCAGCTCGACCTTCGACGAGCCCGCCAGCCGCCACGTCCAGGTGGCCGAAATGGTGATTGAAAAGGCCAAACGCCTGGTCGAGCACAAGCGCGTCGTCGTGATCCTGCTCGATTCCATCACCCGCCTGGCCCGCGCCTACAACACCGTCGTGCCGCCTTCGGGCAAGGTGCTCTCGGGCGGCGTGGATTCCAACGCCTTGCAGCGGCCCAAGCGCTTCTTCGGCGCCGCGCGCAACATCGAAGAGGGCGGCTCGCTCACCATCATTGCCAGCGCCCTGATTGACACCGGCAGCCGCATGGACGAGGTCATCTTCGAGGAGTTCAAGGGCACCGGGAACATGGAGATCATCCTCGACCGCAAGCTCGTGGACAAGCGTGTGTTCCCCGCCATCGACATCCAGCGTTCGGGCACGCGCAAGGAAGAGTTGCTGATCCCCAAAGACGACCTCAACCGCGTCTGGGTCCTGCGCAAGGTGCTCAATCCCCTCTCGGTGACCGAGTCCATGGAGTTGCTGCGCGACCGGCTGCTCAAGTCCAAAACCAACGCCGACTTCCTGTCCGCCATGAACGCCGTCCAGTAGGCGCCCCGGAACGATGACCGCCACCCTCCGAGATCACCTGCAGCAGCTCCAGCAGGAACGCGAGCTGCTCGAGCAGGGCGGGGGCGCCGAGGCCATCCGCCGCCAGCATGAAAAATCCCGCCTGACCGCGCGCGAGCGCATCACCCGCCTGTTGGACGAGGGCTCGCCCTGGCACGAGATCGGCGTGTTCGCCGCCTGGGGCATGTACGAGGAGTGGGGCGGCGCCGTCGCCGCCGGCGCGGTCTGCGGGCTGGGACGCATCAGCGGACGCTGGACCATGATCATCGCCAACGACGCGACGGTCAAGGCCGGCGCGTTCTTCCCCATGACCGCCAAGAAGGTCATCCGCAACCAGCGCATC
>JBOGKL010000395.1:0-5613 GCA_050745525.1 Terriglobales bacterium
GCCGCTGCGCGCTCGATGGCGCCGGGTGGGCCCAGACGGCTCTGCACCTCGGCGAGGCCGGCGAGCATGGCGGTGCGCTCGGGGCCGTCGTCGAGCAGACGCTCTGCCTGCGCCGCCAACGCCGCGCCGGTGAAGGCGCCCTGCACCAGCTCGGGCACCACCTCGCGCCCGGCAATCAGGTTGACCATGGCGACGTGGGGCGTGCGCACCAGCCGGCGCCCGAGGCGGTAGCTCAGCCCCGACAGGCGGTAGAACACCACCATGGGCACGCCGAACAGCGCCGTCTCGACCGTCGCCGTGCCGCTGGCCACCAGCGCCAGCCGGGCCTCGGCCAGGGCCGGGTACATGTTGCCCGGCGGCAACACCTCGAGAACGGGTTGCAGGTCTGAGGGCACTCGGGCCCGGATGCGCTCGGCGTGCAGATGCGGCGCCACCGGCAGCACGAACGAGCACCCATGCCTGGCATGCAGGCGGCGCATGGCATCGAGCAGAACCGGGAAATGAAAATCCAGCTCGCGCTGACGGCTGCCCGGCAGCACCGCTACACGATTGCTCCCTGCAGGCGCGGGGGGATTGGCGCCGCGATATGCGGCAATGCGCTCGACCAACGGATGACCTACCGAGGCTACCTCCACGCCGTAGCGCGCGTAGAAGTCCGCTTCAAACGGGAAAATGCAGATCATCCGCCGGACGTGGCGCTGAATCTGCCGCACCCGCCCGGCGCGCCAGGCCCATACCTGCGGGCTGATGAAGTACACCGCCGGGATCCCGGCAGCATGCGCCGTCGCGGCCAGCCGCAAATTGAAATCGGGAAAATCCACCAGGATGATCGCGTGCGGTCGCCGCGTCACGAGCGCCTGGCGCAACACCCCGAGCAGCCGCCGCAGCCGCGGCAGGTGCCGCACCACCTCGACCAGGCCCATCACCGCCAGCTCGCGGTCATGCACCAGCAGCTCGCACCCGGCCGCCGCCATCGCCTCCCCGCCGCAGCCGAAAAACCGCAGGTCGGGATGCCGCCTCCGCAACGCCGTGATCAGCTCCGCGGCATGGGCATCGCCTGAGGCCTCACCCGCGATAACCATGAATTCCATCGCACCTTAGGCTAGCCTAAACTCTCCAAGAGGAGGGAACCGCCGTATGCGTAAATTCCTGTCGCTCATTGATTGGCGCGGGACTCGGTCGGCCTACGGCCGCCCTCAGCCCGCTTGCAGTGGCCTGCAAGAGAGCTGCCTGGCCAAGCGTGGCCAGGCAGCGCTCCTCGTGGTGTTCCTCGTGCTTCCCGCGCTAGCCGCCGCACAAGCCACTGCCCGGCCCACGGTCAGCGTCAACGCCCGCGGCAGCGTTCAGGCCGCGCCCGATACTGCCGTCGTGAACCTCGCGATCACCGGTCAAAGCGCGCGCCTCACCGACGCCTATAGCCAGGCCCAACACCAGGCCGCCCAGGTGCGTGCGCTGCTGAACGGGCAGGGATTCCAGCCCGCCCAGGCGCATTGGAGCGGCTTCCAAGTCATGCCCAACCGCGACCCGAAGACGCAGCACATCGTCGGCTACACCGTTCGCAACGATCTTGAGCTCGACCTCACCACGTTTACCCAAATCGGGCCGCTGCTCGATACCTCCACCGGCCGCGGCCTCGCCGCGTTGCGCAGTGTCAGCTTCGAGCTGCGTCATCCAGAAGCCGCCGAGTCTTCCGCCATCGCCGACGGATACCGCCAGGCGCATGAGGAAGCGGCGGCCTTTGCGCAAGCGGCCGGTCTGCAGCTGGAAGCCCTGCAGCACGCCAACGTCAACACCTTCATGCCCATGCCGCGGCCGATCCTGCGTAGCTCGGGCCGCATCGCCATGGCGGGCCCGGACGCCGCCCCCACCGCGCAGTTCACGCCCGGCCTGATCACGGTCACTGCCTCGGTCTCGGCCTCTTATTACCTCGGCCACAACTAACCGCTTGCCCACCCCGCAACTCAGCATCGTCATCCCCACCTGGAACGGGCGCGAGCTCCTCGAACGCTTCCTGCCCTCGGTCGTGGCTGCGCTGCGCCCCGAGCGCGAGCTCATCATCTCCGATGACGGCTCCCGCGACGGCACCTGCGCCTGGCTGGCCGAACACTATCCCATGGCGCGGATCGTGCGCTCCGTCCACAACCGCGGCTTCGCGCCCGCAGCCAACGCCGGCGTCGAGGCCGCGCACGCGGAGGTCGTCGTGCTCCTCAACAACGACGTCGAGCTCGCTCCAGGATGCCTGGACCATCTCACCCCCTGGTTCCAGCGCCCGCGCCTGTTCGGCGTCACTCTGCGCGCCTACGATTTGCCCGAGCGCGGCATTGACGGACGCGGGACACCGCGCTTCGCCACCGGAGGCAAGCTGGGTCACTTCCGTCGCGGCTTCTGGGAGGCCTGGCGCAACTACGAGCAGCCCGCCGGCGAGAGCTTTATGCTCGTCGGGGGCTTCTGCGCCTTTCGCCGCCGCGTGTTCCTCGACCTCGGCGGCTTCGCCCCCATCTTCGCTCCTTACTATTACGAGGATCTCGATCTCTCCTACCGCGCGCGCAAGCGCGGATGGGAGTTGGCCTATGAGCCGGCCGCCGAACTCTTCCACGCGCCCAGCTCCAGCGTGCGCCGCCATCGCGGCGCCTTCCGCCGCCAGGTCACGATCGAGCGCAACCGGCTCCTCTTCCACTGGCGCAATCTCGATCGCCCGCGTCTGGTTCGCCATCTCGCTTGGGCACACCTGCTGCTGCTGCAAATGGCGTGGAAAGGGAACTGGGCCTACTACCCCGGCTACGTCGCGGCGCTGGCCCGCGCAGGGCAGGTTCTCAGCTTCCGCCGCGCCGAGCGGCCGCACTGGCACCGCAGTGATGCCGAGCTGGAGTTAAGGAATCAGAAAACACTACGGGACGCGGTTGCATCTCCTCCCCTGGGGTCTCTATGAAGAAATGGATTTTGCCCAGCATCGCCGTCGGCGTGGTCGTGTTCCTGATGACGCCCCAGGGCCGCGAGTTGCAAGAGCAGATCAAGGACAACTTCGGCGACTGGGTGGATAACCTCGAGCGCTCCAGCGAGCGCATGGCGGAAACGCTGAGCAAGGTCCAATCCGTGCTCGAGCGGTGCAACCGCACGCTACATCAGATGGCGAGCTGAGTTCTCAAACGCCGCTGCCGTATCCTGAAAGTAACGATGGCGGAGCGGCGGACATGGCTGGGCCTCGGCTGGGGCGGATGGTTGCTGAACCTGGCGCTGGCCGTGCTGCTTGCCTTCGTCCTCGTGCTCTTCGCGTTTCAGCCCGTGCAGGTCGAGGGCTACAGCATGATGCCCCACCTGCAAAACCGTGAGCTGCTGCTCATCAACAAAGTCTCACTCGACTTCGAGCCCCTGCAGCGCGGCGATGTCGTCGTGTTCCACTATCCGCTCGATCCCAAGCAGAACTTCATCAAGCGCATCATCGGCTTGCCCGGCGACCACGTCGTCATTTGGGACGGCGCCGTTTACGTCAACGGCCATCGTCTCCACGAGCCCTACGTCAAACCCAAGTTTCAGGATTACGCCGATTTCCCCGAGGTCACCGTCCCGCCGCACGAGTACTACGTCCTTGGCGATCACCGCAATAGCTCCAACGACAGCCGCTTCTGGGGCTGTCTGCCGGCCAAGGATATTTTCGGCCGCGCCGTCTTCGCCTATTGGCCCCCCGCCGACCTGGGTCTAGTTCATTAGCCCTTTAGACCTTCGAGCGCCTGCGCCAGATCGGCTTCGAGGTCCTCAGCTTCTTCCAGCCCCACCGACAGCCGCACCAGCCCGTCGGTGATTCCTGTGGTGGCGCGAGCTTCGGCGCCGAGCGCGGCGTGCGTCATCGAGGCCGGATGCGAGATCAGCGTCTCCACCCCGCCCAGGCTCTCCCCGAGCGAGCACAGCCGCACGCGACGCAGTAGATGATTGGCCCGCTCCTTCGAGCCCATCTCCACCGTGATCATCGAACCAAAGCCCTCCATCTGCCGCTTCGCCAACTCGTGCTGCGGATGGCTGGGCAGGCCCGGATAGTAGACCGCCTTGATCTGCGGCTGCTTGGTGAGCCACTCGGCCAGCCGTCGCCCGTTGGCATCGTGCTGGCGCATGCGCACGGCCAGCGTCTTGACGCCGCGCAGCAGCAGAAAGCACTCGAACGGGCTCATGATCGCGCCCACCGATTTCTGCAAAAACTGGAGCTCGTCCGCTTGTTCGGGCTTGGTGGTGATGACGGCGCCGCCCAGCCCATCGCTGTGCCCGTTGAGGAACTTCGTTGTCGAGTGAATCTCCAGGTCGGCGCCCAATGCCAGCGGATGCTGCAAGTACGGGCTCATAAACGTGTTGTCCACGGCGAGCTCGATGCCGTGGCGACGGGCAATCTCTGCGCAGGCGCGGATGTCGCACAGATGCATCAGAGGATTCGTCGGGGTCTCGATAAAGATCAGCCGCGTCTTCGCCTCCAGCGCCTTCTCAACGCGTGCCGGCTCGCGCGTGTCCACGTAGGTGAAGCGCAGCCCGAAGCGCTTGAGCACCTGGTTGAACAACCGCGGCGTGCCGCCGTACACGTTGCTGCCGCACACGACGTGGTCGTCAGTCGAAAGTCGCATCAGCACGGCGTGAATCGCCGACATGCCGCTGGCGAACACATGCGCGCTATGGCCCCCCACCACCGCCGCCAGGTTCTGCTCGATGGCGGTTCGCGTCGGATTGCCGGCACGCGAGTAGTCGTAGCCCTTGTTGCGCCCGATCTCCTCTTGGACGTAAGTCGAGGTGGCGTAGATGGGCACGTTGACGGCGCCGGTTGAGGGATCGGGCGTTTGCCCGGCGTGAATAGCGCGGCTTGAAAATCCCAGTGGTGGCATCGGTGATCACCTCATGCGAGACGCCTATAATTGTAGCTGTTGAAGCGGCTTTCCCCAGGGCTTGATTGGCGCGGGACTCGGTCGGCCTGCGGCCGCCCTCAGCCCGCTTGCCGTGGTCTGCAAGAGCGCAGCCTGGCCAAGGGTGGCCAGGCAGCTCTCCTCTTTGTGCTGTTGGCCGCCTTCGTGGCCGCCGCAGGCCTAGGTGCCCAGGCGCCCGCCGCCGCAGCCCCTGCCAGCGGTGCCAACCTGCGCTGCCTGGTGCTGCCCTTCCACAACCACTCCGATGATCCTTCGCTCGACTGGATGGGCGAGAGCTTTGTCGTCGGCTTCCGCCAAGCCCTCGCCTCGAGCGGCGTTCAGGTGCTCGATCACGCCGACCGCCAGCGCGCCCGCGGGCTCCTCGGCGCCGCCCCCGGCGTCGTGCTCAGCCATGCCAGCATGCTGCGCATGGCGCGCAATGCCGACGTGCGCTGGCTGGTCATGGGATGGTTCCGCAGCGACGGCACCCAGTTGACGGCCGAAGCCGATCTCGTGGATCTCGAGCGCGAGCACCTGGTCCATGTGCAAGTCCCCGCCGTCCCGCTGCGGCAACTGCAGCAGTTGCAAGCCACGCTCGGCGCCCAGTTGCGCCGCGCCATGGGCGGAGCCGCCGCATCGCCCCCCGCGCCGAGCATAAGCGGGACGCGCGGCGAAGTCGCGCAGGGGCCCGCGCCAGCTAAGGCAAAAACCCGCCCGCCACCCGCGCGCCCGCCCA
>JBOGKL010000396.1:0-4222 GCA_050745525.1 Terriglobales bacterium
GTCGTGGCTCCGGGGTCGAGCAGCATGCCTGCGGGGAGGAAGGGCAGGGCGGCATGCAGCGCTGCAAGTCCAATGCCGAGCCCAACCACGCCGCCGGCCAGCGCCAGCAGAATACTTTCGGTGAGCAGTTGGCGGACAATGCGGCCGCCGGTAGCGCCGAGCGCCAGGCGAATGGCAATCTCGCGTCGCCGGGCCGTGGCCTTGGCCAGCAGCAGGTTGGCCAGATCGGCGCAGGCGATGAGCAGCACCAGGCCGGTGGCGCCGAACAGCATCCAGAGCGTGGGGCCCTGGCTGCCTGTCCATTGCTGCTGCAGTGGGACCAAGCCGACCGTGTGCGTGCCGTCGGCCTTGGGATATTGCTTCGACAACCGCGCGCCGATGGCGTGCATCTCCTGCTGCGCGGCGGCGAGCGACACGTCGGGCTTGAGGCGTCCGATGACGTTGATGACGTTGGTGCTGCGGCCCGTGGTCATCGCTTCCGGCTGCAGGGGTTCGAGCACCTGCGGGTTCCCGGGGAACAGAAAATTCGGCGGCAGCACGCCCAGGATCGGCACTGGACGGGAGTTGATGTCCACGGTGCGCCCGACGAGCGAGGGGTCGGCGCCGAAGCGCGAGCGCCAGAGCGCGTAGCTGATCAGCGCCACCGGCGGACGGCCGGGCTCGTCGTCGCTGGCGCGGAAGTCGGAGCCGTAGGCAGGATGAAGGCCCAAGGCGGCCAGAAAGTTCGTGTCCACGCGCAAGCCGCCCACGCGCTCGGGCAGCTCGCCCGCGCCGGCCAGGTTGAAGTTGCCCGGATCATAAGCGGCGAGCTCGGCGAAGACCGTGTTCTGGCTGCGCCAGTCGAGGAAGTTGGCGACGGCGACAAAGACTTCATTGTCGCCGGTCGCGTATTGGCGGCAGACCTGGACCAACTGCTGCGGCTGGGGGTAGGGAAGCCGCTTGAGCAGCACGGCATGTACGACGGTGAAGATGGCGGCGTTGGCGCCAATGCCCAGGGCCAGCGCCAGGATGGCGATGGCGCTGACCAGCGGAGCCTTGCGCAGCATGCGCAGGGCGAAGATGACGTCGCGCATTCGCTACAGTATAGGCGCGGGAGCGGCGTCAGGATCCCGGTCAGCCCCGGTTTAGCAGGCGCGCTGCGCCAGGTGCTGAGAGGCCTGCAGCAGCCGTTCGCGGTGCTGGGGGCCCAGGCGGGCGACGAAGGGCAGCAGGGCGCGGATAAAGGCGTCGTCGAGCAAGCCGGCGCTGCCGCTGGAGCCGCTGGCGAGCAGGCAGGCGATGCTGGTCTGCATGGCCAGCGCCATGCGTTCGAGCGAGGTGAAGGTGGGCGTGGCCTTATCGTTTTCGATCTTGCTCACGTAGGTGCGGGGCACGCGCATGCGCTCGGCCAGCTGGCGCTGGCTGAGGCCGCGGCGCTGGCGCCAGAGGCGGATGGCGGCGGCCACGTCGGGCACGGGAACGCCGGTGGCCTCGGCGGTCTCAATACCCGGTTCCAGCTCCGCGGGGAGCTTGGACACCAGCGCGGGCGGAGGCGCGGGTTCGGGAACTGCATCCACCGAATTGCGGCAGCGGCGGCAGAGCCCGCTCTGCGTGCGGTACTGCACCAGTTGGCATTGCGGGCAGCGCAGGACCTCACGTGGGTCAGTGGCCGACGTTGCGGCCGACACCACCGTGCCTGTCTGTGGAACGCTGTCCAGAGTGGCAGCTAAATTGGTTCCCATGCCGTATGGGAGAATTCCAGAGCTCGGCTACACACACTGTGACTGGCGCCGTGCGCGCGCGTCAAGCGAAAAGTGTCAGTGACCTGTGGCCACTTGCCCGTGCTTCTCCACGGCGGCAAAGACCTGGGACAGCACGTGATCGAGTTGCGCCGGATCGGTGCCGCCCGCCTCGGCCAGCTCGGCGCGTCCGCCGCCGCGGACCTCCGGCAGCGCCTTGAGAATCGCGTTTGCGCCCAACCGTGGCGCCAAATCCGGCGTGACCGCGATGATGAGGGCCAGCTTGCCCGCCTGCTCGCCGCCGACGGCGACCACGCCGCCGCTGCCCAGCTTCTGGCGCATTTCATCGGCGAGCAAGCGCATTTGCGCGCGGTCGAGGCCGTCGGCGCGGGAGGTGACGACTTGGATACCCCGCACCTCGCGCTGCTGGCGTCCTCCGCCCGACGCGCCTTGCCCTTGCGCGACGCGCAGCCGTAATGACTGGTTCTCCGCCTGCACCTGCTTGAGCTGGCTGGCGAGGCGTTCGGCGGCCGATACCAGCTCGGTTTCGTTGGCGTGCAGCAGCGAGGCCAACTGGGCCGCGCGCTGCGTTGCCGCGTGCGCCATCTCGTAAGCGCCCAGGCCCGTGACCGCTTCGATGCGGCGCACGCCCGAGGCGACCGACGTCTCATAGACGATGTGGAAGAGTCCGATGTCGCCGGTGCGGCGGCAGTGCGTGCCCCCGCACAGCTCCTGGCTGAAGTCGGGCACCGAGACCACGCGCACTTCCTGCTGGTACTTTTCTCCGAATAGCGCCATGGCGCCGGTGGCCAGGGCCTGATCGAGTGGCATGATCGTGGTCGTGACCGGGGCGTTGGCGAGGATCTCGGTGTTGACGATGCGCTCGATCTGCTCGAGTTGGACGGCACCGATGGGGGCGAAATGGCTGAAGTCGAAGCGCAGGCGCGCCGGCTCAACCACCGAACCCGCCTGCTTGACGTGGGTGCCGAGAACGCGCCGCAGGGCGGCGTGGAGCAGGTGCGTCGCGGTGTGGTTGCGGCGGGTCGAGTCGCGGCGGGCGACATCCACGCTGGCTTCGACCGACTCGCCCGTACGCAGCGGTTGCTCCAGGCGAATGCGGTGTACGATCAGGCCGGCAAGCGGCGCGTAGGTGTCGAGCACCTCGGCGACTAAGCCGTGGGCGTTGGTCCAGACGCCGCGGTCGCCGACCTGGCCGCCGCTGGCGGCGTAAAAGGGCGTGTGATCGAGCACGGCCTCGACTTCCTGACCTTGTTCTGCGCTGGGCGCGGCTTCCGTGATGGCGTGTCCGTCGCGCAGCAGGGCGCGCACGACGCATCCGGAAGCGTCGGTGATTTCGTAGCCCTCAAAGCGCGTGCGTCCTTCGGCGGCCAGCTCCTGGTAGACGGTGGCGGCGCTCGACTGCTCGCCGCCTTTCCAACTGGCGCGAGCGCGGCGGCGCTGCTCCTCGAGCGCGGCCTCGAAGCCGGCCTCGTCGAGCGCCAGCTGGTGCTCGGTGGCGATCTCGCGCAGCACGTCAAGCGGGAGGCCGAAGGTGTCATAGAGACGGAACGCCTCGGCGCCGCTGAGCTGGCCGGGTTGAGAGGCGAGCACGCGGTCGAGCTCGTTGAGGGCGAGCGCGAGGGTGTGCGCAAAGCGCTCCTCTTCGGCCTGGATGACCGAGGCAACCCGCGCGCGGCTGCGCTCCAGCTCCGGATAAGCAGGCTTCATCACATCGCACACGGTGCCCGACAGCGCGTAGAGGAATGCCTCCTCGATGCCCAGCGAGCGCCCATGGCGCAGGGCGCGGCGGACGATCTTGCGCAGCACGTAGCCGCGGCCCTCGTTGCCCGGCAGCACGCCGTCGTGGACCAAAAACGTGGCCGCGCGGGCGTGATCGGCCAGGATGCGCAGCGCAATATCGCTGCGTGCAGCTTGGCCGTAGGCGACCCCGGCGCGCGCTCCGGCGGCCTTCAGCAAGGGCTGGAACAGGTCGGTGTCGTAGTTGCTGCGCTTGCTCTGGAGCACGGCCGTGAGCCGCTCCAGGCCGGCGCCGGTGTCAATCGAGGGGCGCGGCAGCGGCGTCATCGTGCCCGAGGCGTCGCGCTCGAACTGCATGAAGACCAGGTTCCAGATCTCGACGTAGCGTCCGCACTCGCAGGGAAAGCGGCAATCGGTGTGACCCTGCTCGCTTGCCGCCGGGCCCTGGTCGAAGTGCAGCTCCGAGCAGGGGCCGCAGGGGCCGGTTTCTCCCATGGCCCAGAAATTGTCTGCCGCCCCCAAGCGGAATACGCGATCGGCGGGCAGCCCCACGCGCTGCCGCCAGATGGCCTCGGCTTGGTCGTCGTCTTCATACACGGTGGCGTAGAGCAGCGCCGGAGGCAGGCCAAAGCCCTGCGTGAGCAGCTCCCAGGCGAGCGGGATGGCTTCATCCTTAAAGTAGTCGCCAAAGCTGAAGTTGCCGAGCATCTCGAAAAACGTGTGGTGGCGGAGGGTGAAGCCCACGT
>JBOGKL010000397.1:0-8921 GCA_050745525.1 Terriglobales bacterium
GTGAACGACGCACGTGCGTCGTTCACCGCTTGACGCTCGGCCGGGCGGGGGACCCGTAGCCCCAGCCCGGCCGAGAGCGAGCGGGCGCAGCAGCGGGACGCGCGGCGGCACACGTGCTTCGGGCGCCGGTTGAAACGGCACCATGGCGAAGGCATCGCTGCGATGCAGATCGAGCAGGCGCGGCGAGCCGCAGCGCTGTCCCTCCGGGTCCTCCAGCAGCACTTGCAGCCGTGCCAGCAGGCGCTCGCGGTTTTCCTCCTCGACGGCGGCATCGCCGAACAAGCCCGCCTGCAGGCGCCGCGGCCGCAGCAGCCGGAACTCGAGCGTGGCGGCGGCAATCGGTGCCTGCGGCGGACCCAGGGCCAGCGCCGTCTCCAGTTGCCGCAGGCAGCGGCGCGCGTCGCGGTGCGGCAGCGGCGGCGCGTAGCGCCACTGCCACGCGCTGCTGCGAGCCTCAAGTTTTAAGACGAGCTCGCAGGTCTCGAGCGCGCGGTCGTGGCGTTCCCAATCGGCGGCCTGGTGGCGCAGGTTCCGCTCGAGCCAGGGCAGCAGCGGCAGGTAGCCTTCGAGCGAGGGTTCAAACATCTGCTCGCAGCGGGCTGGTTCGGGTTCGGGCGCGGCGGGCAGCAGCAGGCCGTCATCGGCGCCGCGCGCCCATCCCTGGCAGGCGAGCCCGGCACGCCCCAGCCGTTCCCGCAGCGCCCGCCGCGGCAGCGCCGCAACCTCGGCGAGCGTACGCAACCCCCAGCGCGCGAAGACCTCCAGACACGCAGCGGCCTCATCGCCGCATCCCTCTAGCGCCTGCAACATATCTATTGGCAGCGGTCCCAGCGCCGGGGCGGGATCGTCCGCGAGCACCGGCGCCAGTCCCGCCTGTGCCGCCAGCAGCGCCGCCGTGCGCGTCGGCGCCAGGCCCAGGCGCGGTGTCAACCCCTGGGCGCGCAACCGCTCCTCGAGATGGCGCACCACGGCAGGCGCGGGTCCGAGGCAGGATTCCATGCCGTGCAGATCGAGCAGCCAGCGGTCGGGCGGCAGCGGCTGGCAGCGATCGGAGACCTGTTCCAGCTCGGCGAGCATCCATGCCTGCAACTCCCGCTCGGCTGCTGCACTGCGCGCCAGACCCCAGGGACGCGCCGGCAACCAGACGGCCAAAAAATATCCGCTCACGCGCCCCCCTCCGACAACTGCAAGGCAGTCTTCGTTCCGCCCGGCATCTGCAATGGCGCGGGCAAGAGCAGCAGCAGCGCCGTCGTTCTCCCGTGCTCAAGTCCGCGTTGCAGGCGGAACCAGGCCGAGCGCGGGATGCGCTGCAGCTCGCCCCGCGGCCAGTCGAGAAAATCGGCCACCACGAGCTCGACCGCGTGGCTTTGCACCACGAGGTTGAGGATTTCATTCCAGCGGCTGAGCGCTTCGAGGCCCTGCCAATTGCGCGGGCCGCGCAACCAGAGCAGCCGTTCGAGGGCGATGCCCGCCCGTTGCGCCGAGTCCGGATCGAGACGGTCGCAGGGGTCGGCCCAGGCGATGCGCCCCGGCTGTGCCGCCGCCATCTCCAGCGCCGTGCGCGTCAGGCCCGGGCCGGGGCCGGGCAGCAGTTCGGTCATGGTCCCGGGCGCGAGCGGCTCCGTGCGTGCAGGTGAGCCGGCATCGGCACGCGTCTTTAACGGGCGCGGGGTCCCGCTTAGCAACGGGCGCGGGCTCCCGCTTAACGTGGTTGCCCACCCGCGCGCGCTCAAGCTCGCCTCCAACCGCTCCCGCACCGTCATGTCGCCGCCTTCTACTTCGCTTTTTCTTCGCTATCCATGGCCATCCTAATCCGCCCCCGCCCCGCCTGTCAAACAACCCCATTTCTGTTCCTTTTTTGGCTGTAAGTTGTTGATCCTGCTCGGAAAGGGCAGGTGACAGTTCGGAAGCGGTTTCGCAGGCTTCGGCGGGCAGTCGCACGATCGCGCGCTGCGAGGTTGGCAGGAGGTTGAAGCTGGCACGGACAGTAGGCATACACGCTCTCACTTACTCAGATGCAAGGAGCGCGAAGGGCGCCACTCACTTCACTGTGATTTCATTGTGGCAAAACCTGCATGTTGTACAATGTTTAACATCATGGCAAAGGCCAAGGTCGGGTTGCGAGAATTGCGGTTGGACCTGCGGCGCGTGCTGGCGCGGGTGAAGAAAGGCGAGCGGGTGGAGATTACCGAGCACGGGCAGCCGGTGGCATTGCTGGTGCCGATGCCGGCCGAGGAAGATGGACTCGATCGGATGATCGCCGAAGGGCGGGCGACGCGCCCGACAGGCGACCTGCTCGATCTGGGGCCGCCACCGCCGACGCCACCGGGGTGGTCGAGCCAAAAAATCCTGGACGAACTGCGGGAAGATAAAATTTGATGCGCGCGACGCTTGCACAGGGCCCGGTCTATCTCGACAGCTCGGCCCTGATCAAGCTCATTATTCCGGAACCGGAGACGGAAGCGTTGGAGAGCTTTCTTGTGCGTTATGGACGGCGAGCCAGCAGTGTGCTTACGGAAGTAGAAGTCATGCGCGTGCTGCTGCGGCTTGCGGACGAAACCGGCGCAGCCGCGCAACGTGCCTCGCGCGCCTTGGCCGCGATGTCTTTGCTGGCGCTGGATACGGCGGTCTTGCAGCGGGCGGCGCGGCTGCCGCCACCGCGGTTACGCTCGCTTGATGCGCTGCATCTGGCGAGCGCGCTGTTAGTGCCCGACTGCGCCGGCATGGTGACCTATGACCGGCGGTTGCGCGAGGCCGCTGTGTATCATGGGTTGCAAGTCTGGTGGCCAGGAGCATAAACGTGGATGCGATTACGGTGGCGGCGGTGGAAGGGGCGCGGGAGCGGATTGGCGGGCGGGTGCGAAGGACGCCGACGGTGGCGAGCGCCACGCTGAGCCGGGAGTTGGGGTGCCAGGTGCATCTCAAGCTGGAGATGCTCCAGAAGACCGGATCGTTTAAGGTGCGGGGCGCCTTTAACAAGATGCTGCCGCTGGCGAAGGGGAGCCGCGTGGTGGCCGTGAGCGGGGGGAATCACGCGCAGGCGGTTGCCTATGCGGCGGCGGAGCTGGGGATGCAGGCGCGCATCTATATGCCGCAGACGACGGCGAGCAACTACGTGAACGCCACACGCGGCTATGGCGCCGAGGTGGAGCTGACCGCTTCCATTGCCGATGCGTTTGCGGCGGCCGAGGCTGCCGTTGGCTCGGGCTGGACCATGGTGCATCCGTTCGACGATCCCGCCATCATGGCGGGGCAGGGAACTGTGGCGCTCGAAATTCTTGAGGATGTGCCCGCGGTGACCGACGTGCTCGTCAGCATCGGGGGCGGGGGACTGATGGCCGGGGTGGCGGCGGCGATTAAGACGCGGCGTCCGCAGGCGCGGGTTTGGGGGGTTGAGACCGAAGGCGCCGATGCCATGGCACAGGCGATCGCGGCCGGGCACGTGGTGCGGCTGCCGGCGATTACCTCGATTGCCAAAACCCTGGGCGCGCCGGCGGTTTCGGAGGCGACGCTGGCGGCCGCGCAACGCTGGCTGGACGGGCTGCTCGTCGTGAGCGACGCGGAAGCCGTCACCGCGCTGGAGTTCCTGCTCGAGCGCTGCAAGGTGCTCACCGAGCCCGCTGCCGCGTGCACGCTGGCGGCTGCACGGAGGCTGAAGGGGCAATTTGGGCCCTCCAGTCAGGTGGTGCTGATCCTGTGCGGCGGGAACGTGGCGCTGAGCGATGTCTGCGCCTGGCGGTCGCACATTTCCTAGCGCGCGCCGCGACCGAGCACCATGACCTTGGGCGTGCGCGCCAGAATGCGCAGATCGAGCCACAGCGAGCGATGGCGGATGTAGAACAGGTCGCAGGCCAGCTTTTCCCGCGTAGCGACGGTCGAGGCGCAGTAGCCGCGGCGTATCTGAGCCCAGCCAGTGATGCCGGGGCGGACGCGATGGCGCTGGTCATAGGCGGGCAGCGCCGTGCGCAACTGCTCGACGAAGACGGGGCGCTCGGGCCGCGGGCCCACCAGATTCATGTCGCCGGCGAGCACGTTCCACAATTGCGGCAGCTCGTCGAGGCGGGTGCGCCGCAGCCATACCCCCGTTCGGGTGATGCGTGGGTCGGCGACGGCGGTCCAGACCGGGCCGCTGACGGCTTCGGCGTCCGGGCGCATGGAGCGGAACTTGTACATGACAAAGGCACGTCCGTGGCGCCCCACGCGGATTTGGCGGAACAGGATGGGTCCGGTGGAGTCGCAGCGAACCGCCAGGGCAATCAGCCCCAGCAGCGGGCTGGCCAGCACGAGTCCTAGGACGGCGAGCAGTATATTGACCGCGCGCTCGGTGAAGCGAGACATGACCTAGCGCCACATGCACGCTTGGTGCCATAGGCCCCATATGGTCTCGGACTAGCACTTCCGCGCTCCCGAACCGATTTGGCAGGGAAGCGCTGGCACCCAATATGGGTACTTTATTTGCTTTTTTGTGACGCCGAGTTAAATGCGGCGGCTGATTCCTGCAGGTAGCCTTGGTAGATGCGCTGAAAACGCGGCGAGTAGTTCAGCCACAGGCCCACGGCCAGAATCGGCACCAGCGCCAGCGCCGCCCGCATGCGGTCGCGGCGGCTGGATTTGGTTTCCTTCTCCCAGCGGAACAGCGCCACACCCAGTGCCCAGCAGGCCAGCGTGATCAGCAGCAGGCCGATGATTTCGCCCAGGTTCGGTCCCCAGCCGGTGTTGCCCAGCATGATGACCTCGCCGGCCAGGATCATGAGCGTGGGCGGCAGAAACAGCGCCAGGCGCTGGATGTAATGCCCCAACTCGAGCAGCGGCAGCGTGGTGCCGGTGAGAAACAGAAGCCCGAAAAACAAAATCTGGTTCCAGACCGTGGCTTCCTGCACCGTGTTGACGATGCAGGCCACCACCAATCCGATCGCGCTCAGCGCCAGGAAGGCCAGTGATATGGTCACAAACAGCGCCAGCAGGTTGCCCTGCACCGGCATGTGCATCCACCACACGGCCAGCACGTACTGCAGCACCACCAGCGGCATGTACAGGATGTAGCTGCTCAGCATGCGGCTGCCGACCATGGCGGTGGGGCTGATGGGCGAGAGGTGATAGCGGCGCAGCATGTCGCGCTCGCGCATGGTGACCAATTGCACCGAGAAGCCGAACAGCGCGTTGCTGATGATTTCAAAGCTGATGAGCGGGCAGAACAGCGCCGCCGCCGAGATCGCCTGGCCGCTGCCGAAGATGTAGAAGTAGATGAAGAACCACATCATCGGGTAAACAAAGGTGAAGAAAAAGGCGATGCGCACCCGGTAGCTGAGCAGGATGTTCATCCGCGCCATGCGCCAGATGCGGCGGGCCGTACCCGCGAGCACGGCGCGCTCGGGTTCAGGCGCAGCCGCGGTGGGAGCCGGAGCGGTCAGGGTGTCGGTGGTATTCATTCGGCGATGCTCCGTCCGGTGAGGTTCAGGTAGACGTCCTCGAGCGAGGTATGGGCGATGTGCGCCTCGAGCAGCTCGTTGCCCATGCGGTCGGCGTGGATGGCGAGGGCGGCCAGCATCTTACCGCCGCTGCGCCCGCGCAGCACGTAGCCGTGTCCGCCGCCGTTGTGGTCCGCGTTTTCCACCGCGCGCGCCGATTCCGCCCCGGCGTGGGTGGCCATCTCGGCGATCTCCATGGCGTCGCGCAGGGCAACTTCCAGCCGGTCGCCGGCGCCGTGTTCGAGGATGAGGCTGCGCGGCGCGCCCACGGCGTGCAGTTGGCCCTGGCTGAGAATGCCCACCTGGTCGCACAGCCGCTCGGCTTCTTCAATGTAGTGGGTACTGAGCAGCACCGACTTGCCTTCCGAGCGCACGCGCAGGATCAGCTCGTGCAGCTCGCGGCGGATTTTCGCGTCCAGTCCGGTGGTGGGCTCATCGAGGAACAGCACCTCCGGATCGCCCACCAGAGCCAGCCCCAGCGCCACGCGCTGTTTCTCCCCGCCCGAGAGGGAATCGTAAAACGATGTGCTCTTGTGGCGCAGGCTGACCCAATCGAGCAGCGCGTCCACATCGGCCGGGTGCGCGTAAAAGCTGGCAAAGAGGTCAAAGACCTCGCGCACGCGAATTTTGTCGGGCAAGGACGTGGACTGCAGTTGCGCGCCCAGGATCTGGCGCACCCGCAGCGCGTCTTCAATCGGGCGCAGCCCGCACACGCGCACGTGGCCGCTGTCGGGCGTGCGCAGGCCCTCGAGCATCTCGATGATGCTGGTTTTTCCCGCCCCATTGGGGCCCAGCAGGCCGAATATGGTTCCTTCGGGAATGGAAAAGCTTACCCCTCGCACCGCTTGCAGCTTGCCATAGCTGATGCGCAGGTCTTGAACGTCAACGACGGCGGGCATTAGGATCCAGCGTAGCACTTCTCAGTAGGCGCGGGACCCCGCGCGGCTGCGCCGCGTCGGCCCGCTTATGCTCGGTCGGGCCGGGGCCCCAACCCCAGCCCGCCCTGCGCTTGGTTTGAGCGGCCTTGCATTCGCGACCCGCATGGACGAACATAGCCTTATGTCCAGCTTGGGCCAGCAGCGCTATGAAAATTTGGATCCGCACGACAGCGCGCGCGCGGTCTTTTACGGCAACCAGCAGCCCGATGGCGTGGTGATGACCTCGCTGGATTGGGCCGTCAACTGGGTGCGGAAAAACTCCATCTGGCCGATGACGTTCGGCCTCGCCTGCTGCGCCATCGAGATGATGTCCATGTCGGCCTCGCGCTTCGACATTGCCCGTTTTGGCGCCGAGGTCTTCCGCCCGTCGCCGCGCCAGTCCGACCTCATGATCATCGCCGGCCGGGTCTCGCGCAAGATGGCCCCGGTGATCAAGCACCTCTACGAGCAGATGCCCGAGCCCAAGTACGTCATCAGCATGGGCGCTTGCGCCACCTCGGGCGGCGTGTTCAACAACTATGCCCTGATCCAGGGCGTGAACCAGGTGATCCCGGTGGATGTGTACGTGCCCGGCTGCCCGCCGCGTCCCGAGCAGCTCATCTACGCCATCATGATGCTGCAGCGCAAGATCGAAAGCGAGCGCGGCACCTTCAAGGAAGCCCTGAACCTTGCCTGACCGCACGGGGCCTGACCGCACGGCGGCGCTGGCGCTGCTGCACGAGTACACGCAATCGGAGAGCCTGCGCAAGCACGCGCTGGCGGTGGAGGCCTGCTGCCGCGCCTATGCGCCCGACGGCGAGCGCGAGCTGTGGGGCATGACCGGGCTGCTGCACGATTTCGATTACGAGCGCTGGCCCAATCTCCCTGACCACCCGCTGCAAGGCAACAAGATCCTGTCTGAGCTGGGCTATGCGGAGCCGCTGCGCCACGCGATTCTGGCGCATTGCGAGCAAACCGGAGTGGGGCGCGAGTCGGCGCTGGACAAAACCTTATTCGCGTGCGATGAGCTCTCGGGTTTTCTCACCGCGTGCGCGCTGGTGAAGCCCTCCCGGTCCATCGCCGAGGTCGAACCCGCCGGCGTGCGCCGCACGCTCAAGGACAAGGCCTTTGCGCGCTCGGTGAGCCGCGAGGACATCACCCGAGGCGCCGAAGAACTGGGCATGCCCCTCGACGAGCACATCGGCCGCTGCCTGGCGGCGCTGCGCTCCATCGCGCCCGCTCTGGGCCTGTAGAAGGAGGGTGGCGGGGCGATTCGCGGCGCGGCGCTGCGTTGTCGTCGCTCGCGCTCGGTCACGTACGTTCGTGTAGGCTCCGTCGCGTCCGCTTCCTCCGCCTTGCGCGGCTTGCGTCTCGCCCCTTCCTGAGAGCCTTCCCCCGGCTGCGAGCCGGGGCCTGATAGGCAACCCCGGCTCCGGGTCTGCGATCTCGCTCGTCGGCTCGCGACTCGACCCCTGCCGCGCGCGGAGCTACGGCATTTTCGTCAGCAGCATGTATCCGGTGCCGTACAGCGTGGTGAACAGCCCATCGCCGAATTTATCGCGCAAGTTCAGCATAATGCGGTCCAGCGCCCGGGTTGCAGTGAAGCCCAGCGCCCGGTTGATTTCGGAGCGGTCGCTCGGCTCGCCCGGCCGGCGCAGCAGCACTTCCAGCACCGCCACCTCCCGCGCCGACAACCGCACCGGCCGCCCGTTGATGGTGGCCAGCCCTTTGCCGGATTGATAGGTCAGCAGCCCCAGCGGCGTGTGCACCGACACCGCGGCTTCGCACGCGGCGGCGATGATGGCGGCCACAGGCAGCTCGGCCTCCTGGATGGCGTTCAGAATCGCCGCCAGCGGCGGCGGCCGCAATAGGGCCAGCGCGCCCGCGCTCATGGCAAGGCGTGAGCCCGGCCTAATAACCTGGCTGGCGTAGGAGGCGAGCTCATCTCGGTCCACTTTCATCCCGCCCCTGAGCGAGATCAAACGCGCGGATTGCAGCCCATGCCAGCTCAGCATGACCGGCTGCAACGCCTTCAGCAACAGCATCGCCATGCCGCCCCAGCAGCGATCGAGGCGGCACAGCAGCGCATCCTTGGTTACCAGCTCGCGTTGCCGCGAGGCCGGATCGGAAAACTTCAGCAGCTCCTCTGTGCGGCCGCCTAATCCGCTGGCCAGCGCCGTGGCGACATCGCGCAGCGCAGTGGCGCACAACGGTTGCAGTTTCCGCCTCAGATCGGCCTCGTCGCACGAACTCTGATACAACAAGATGGCCTTGCTGCGCGTTGGCTCGGGGGCCGAGCGCAGCAGTACGGCCAGGCGCAGCATGAGATCCGGCCATTTTCGGGACACGGCAACGCCGTCCTGCATGACGCAACCTCGGTGCAGCTCAGACGAATGCCCAAGCTTAACCAGGTATTTGCATAGTTGTGCAAGAAAAAATGGACGATCATCCATGCTGGGCGGGATTCGCCGGAAAATCCTGCGGCGTTGACGGGCGCGGGCCCCTGCGCGCGTAAGGCGCCACTGGCGCCTTCGCC
>JBOGKL010000398.1:0-1914 GCA_050745525.1 Terriglobales bacterium
GCCCAAAACCGGCTCCCACAGGTACTCAACACCGAATTTCAAGCCGTGGTTGCCGCGGTTCATGGACAGATCGTCGCGGAACTCCCACTTCTTCTGAATCGAGTGCTGGGGCACGGCGCTGTGGATGCCCATGACAGCATCGGGGAAGCTGATCGCGTACTTGGTGATGTCGTTCGTGTCAATGTAGTTGTTCCAGGACTGGTAGCCGGCGGTCATCGAGTTCACCGTGTTGGGGTTGATCACCGAGCTCCAGGTCAGGCCGCCCAGCACCAGCGCATTCTTGGTGAAGTTGTTGGTGGTTCCGTCGTCGGTGCTGCCGTCCTGATCGTTCAGGCCATAGTTGCTCTGCCAGTTGAAGTTGCCGCTGAGGTGGTTGGAGGCGTTGATGGTGTGATCGAGACGCACCGAATAGCGGTTGTCATGGTACGGGGTGGGGATCACCTCGAGCGGCTTGGCGCCGACGGCCTCGGCCAGCGTCAACTGCTGGTAGGCGGTCGCGGAGACCGGGATTTCGGTCTTCTCATTGTCGCGGAAGAAGGCGAAGAAGAAGAAGTCCTTGTTCTTGCGTACCGGTCCGCCGATGTCGGCCCCGAACTGCTGGCGGTCGAACTCGGGCGTGGGCTGGTGCGCCTGCTTGGAGAAGTAGTCGTCGGCGTTGAGCGAAGTGTTGGTGAAGTAATACTGCGCGCCGCCGTGGAACTTGTTGGTACCCTGCTTTTCGACCACGTTGATGGAGGCGCCTTCGCTGCGCCCGTTGGCGGCGGAGAAGCGCGAGGAGGAAACCTTGAACTCCTGCACCGCGTTCAGCGGCAATTGCATCACCGGGCCGCCGACGGTGTTGTCCTTATCCTGGATGCCGTCCACGGTGACGTTGACGTTGCGGCCGCTGCCGCCGTCCACGGAGAAGGTAGCCACGCGCTGCTTGGTCGGATCATAGGGCTGCACCGGCTTGACGCCGGGCACGAGCACGGCGAGGCTGCCGTAGTCGTTGCCGTTGAGCGGCAGGTTCTGCACCTGTGTGGTCGAGATGTTGCCGCTGACGCCGGTTTGCGCGGCGTTGACCAGCGGCGTTGCCGCGGTGACCTCAACCGTCTGCGACTGCGAGCCCGGCTGCATGGCGAAGTTGACGCTGATCGTCTCACCCACCTGCACTGAGGCCGGCAGGGAATGGGAAGTGGCAAAGCCGCTCTTCGTCGCCGTGAGGATGTAGGTGCCGGGCGAGACCAGCGAAAAGTTGTACAGTCCGGAACCGTTGCTGGGCGCGCTGCGCAAGGCTCCGGTCTGGACGTTGGTCAGGGTGATTTGGGCGCCCACCACCAAGGCCCCGGTTTTATCGGTGACGCGGCCGGAAAAGGTGCCGCTCGAGGTTGCGGTTTGCGCCCACAGCGGAGCGATGCCGAGCAAACCCGCCGCGAGCAGAAAAAGTCCGAGCGCACGAAATCCGCGCGCATTAAGCAGTGACATGTGTCATCTCCCGAAGCCGCAGTATGTCAAGTTGCGACTGATCGTAATGACACCTTTGGCAAATGTCAATACGGATATTTTCCTAGAGAAACAGAGCGCCCCGGCCAAGCATCTGGCCGGGGCGCTCTGCGTACGGACTGGGTTCGAGGTTAGAAGGTAAACTCGGCGCCGAACTCCCCGCGGAAGGACTTGGGAATCGTCACGCCGCTGCCGTTGATGTAGCCCGAGGGTTGCATGAACTTGGAGGAGGTGACGGTGCCGCTGTAGCCCCCGAAGTTGGTGCGGTTGGTCAGGTCGAAGGCCTGGAAGAACAGGTTCAGAGAACCCCAATCCCGAAACGCAAGGCGCTTGCCGACGCGGGCGTCGAGGTCGAAAAACGACTGACCGCGCAAGGTGTCGGACCCGACCTCGTGGCAACTGCCCGCCTGCAGGCAGGGCAGGGTGGCAAAT
>JBOGKL010000399.1:0-15514 GCA_050745525.1 Terriglobales bacterium
CTACCATCCGATCACGCCGCCGGTGATGCGCCAGCTCACCCACGAACTGGACATCATCGAGAAGCTCGGGCTGGCCGGCTACTTCCTGATCGTCTGGGACGTCGCTCGCTTCTGCATGGAGCGCGGCATCATGGCGCAGGGGCGCGGCTCGGCGGCCAATTCCGTGGTCTGCTACGCCCTGGGCATCACCAACGTCGACCCGATCAAACACGACCTGCTCTTCGAGCGCTTCCTGTCGGAGGAGCGCGGCGAGTGGCCCGACATTGATCTCGACCTGCCCTCGGGCGAGCTGCGCGAGCAGGTGATCCAGCACGTGTACGCGCAGTACGGCCAGGGGACAGGAAGCGCCGCGGCCGGCGCCGGGCAAGGCGCGGCAATGACAGCCAACGTCATCACCTACCGCCCCCGTTCGGCCGCGCGCGAGGCGGCCAAGGTGCTCGATTTCCCCGAACCCATGCAGGCGCGGCTGGCGCAGGTGTTGAGCATGGCGGGCGAGGAACGGCATCTGCCCAGTTGGCAGGAAACCTTGAGGGCGCGTGGCGAGGCGCCGCGCTTTCCTCCGGCGGCGGCCGACATCGCTCCTCCGGTCGCGGCCGGGCTGCGGCAGGCGGGGCTCGATCCGGAGCATCCGCGCGTGCTGCGCCTGCTCTACCTGTGCCAGGCCATGCAAGACCTGCCGCGCCATCTGGGCCAGCACTCCGGCGGCATGGTGCTATGCCGCGGGCCTTTAGGCGAGATCGTCCCGCTGCAGCCGGCCACGATGCCCAACCGCGTCGTGATCCAGTGGGATAAGGAGGACTGCGCCGCGCTGGGGCTGATCAAGGTGGATCTGCTCGGCCTGGGCATGATGGCGGTGCTGCAGGAAACGCTCGGGCGCGTGCGCGACCGTCTGCCGCGCGCCGCCGGACGCGCCGAGAGCGCCGACCTGGACTGGCTGCCCCCCGAGGATGCGGGCGTCTACCGCATGCTGCGCGCCGCCGACACCGTGGGCGTGTTCCAGGTGGAATCGCGCGCGCAGATGGCCACGCTGCCGCGCCTGCAGCCGCGGCGCTTTTACGACCTGGTGATCGAGGTGGCCATCATCCGCCCCGGACCGATCACCGGCAACCTGGTGAACCCCTACCTGCGGCGGCGCGCGGGGGAAGAACCCGTCGTGGTGCCGCACCCGCTGCTGGAACCGATCCTGCGGCGCACGCTGGGCGTGCCGCTGTTTCAGGAGCAGTTGCTGAAAATGGCCATGACCGTGGCCGGCTTCACCGGCGGACAGGCCGAGGAGCTGCGCCGCGCCATGGGCTTCAAACGCAGTCAGCAGCGCATGGCCGGCATCGAGCGGCAACTGCGCGCGGGCATGGAGGCGCGCGGCATCGGCGCCTCCGCCGCCGATGCCATCATCTCGTCCATCACCTCGTTTGCCCTGTACGGATTCCCCGAGTCGCACGCCGCCAGCTTTGCCCTGCTGGTCTACGCCAGCTCCTATCTCAAGCTGCACTTCCCCGAGGAGTTTCTGGCCGCGCTGCTCAACCATCAGCCCATGGGGTTTTACCATCCGGCCACGCTCGTGAGCGATGCGCAGCGGCACGGCGTGCGGGTGTTGCCGGTCTCGGTGGCTGCCTCGGCTTGGGACTGCACCACCGGTCTGAACGCCCAGGGCCGCGCGATGCGGTTGGGTCTGCGCTACGTGCATGGCCTGCGCGAGAGCGCCGGCAAGCGTCTGGTCGAAGAGCGCACGCGGCGGCCTTTCGCGTCGCTCGAAGATCTATGCCGGCGGGTGGAACTGCTGCCGGAGGAGGCGCGCACGCTGGCCGAGATCGGCGCGCTCGGCCGCGGCGCCCCGTCGAGGCGCACCGCGCTCTGGCAGATCGAAGCCGCACGCCGGCCGCCGGGGGCGCTCTATAATGCCGCTGAAGCGAGCCCCGAGGCCTCGCCCCTCCCCGAGATGGACGCCGGCGAGCGCATGCAGGCCGACTTCCGCGGCACGTCGCTCACGCTCGGTCCGCATCCGCTGGCCTTCTGGCGAGAGCGGCTGCGTGCCCAGGGCTGCGTCACGCTGAACGAGTTGACGCAGTTGCGCCACGGCCAGGCCGTCGAGGTCGCCGGCGTGGTCATCGCCCGCCAGCGGCCGGAAAACGCCAAGGGCGTGGTGTTCCTGAGCTTGGAGGATGAGACCGGAATTGGAAATGTCATCGTCTGGCCCAAGGTGTTCGCCTCGCAGCGCATGGCGTTCGCCTCCACGCCCCAGATTCGCGTCCACGGACGGCTGCAACGCCAGCGCGGCGTGATTCACGTGCTGGCTGCCACGGCGCGTCCGCTGGCGGAAGAGGACGCGCCCGCCCTCATCCCCGCCCGCGATTTCCGATGACTTACGCTAAACTGCACGAGATGGAGCTGGTGGTCTTTCTTCGGGGCGTCAACGTCGGCGGGCACCGCACCTTCCAGCCCAGCCAAGTGACGCGGAAGCTCGACGCCTACTCCGTGGTCAACATCGGCGCAGCGGGTACGTTCGTGGTGCGCAAGCCGGGACCGCAGGCGCAATTTCGCGTCGCGCTGCAGAAGCAGTTGGCGTTCCAGACCGACATCGTGATGTGCCCAGCCCGCGATCTGCTGGCCCTGGAAGCCGACCCTCCGTTCGGCCCCGCGCCGCCGCCCAAAGACGTCGTGCGCTTCATCAGCGTGCTACCCCCAGATAACATCCACGACCCGTCGTTTCCCATCGTACTGCCCGCAAGCGGCGATTGGCTTTTGCAACTCGCCGGCAGGCGCGGACGATTCGTCTACGGCATGTACCGGCGTCACATGAAAACGATCGGATATCTCGGTCAGCTCGACAAACTCCTGGGCGTGCCGGTCACCACGCGAAACTGGAACACGATCTCCACCATCGCGCGCGTCCTCCGCGACGGCCACAATAAGTAAATCCATGTGTGGGAGATTTACGCTTCGGTCCGATGGCAACGCGCTGGCCCAGCACTTCGGGCTGGAGGCGGAAGCGGCCGCCGCGCTGCCCGCCCCGCGCTTCAACATCGCCCCCACGCAGGCGATTCCGGTCATCCGCTACAACCCGGCGAGCGGACGGCGCGAGCTGGTGCTGCAGCGCTGGGGGCTCATCCCCGCCTGGGCGCGCGAGGGCCAGCCGCTCCTGGCGCTGTTCAACGCGAGAGTCGAAACGCTCGGTGCCAAGCCCGCCTTCCGCAATGCCTTCCGCCTGCGGCGCTGCCTCATCCCGGCCGACGGCTTTTACGAATGGAAGGCAGTGGGCAAGGCCAAGCAGCCCTGGTTCGTGCATCGCCCTGGGCATGCTCTGTTTGCCTTCGCCGGGATTTCCGAGGGCGAAAGCTGCTCGATCATCACCCGCCCTCCCACACCCGCGCTGGCCGCGCTGCACAATCGCATGCCCGCCGTCCCGGCGCCGGAAGATTACGGCGCCTGGCTCGATCCGGCGCGGCAGCGGCCCGAGGAGTTGCTGCCGCTGCTGGAGGCGCCGCCGGAATTCGAGCTCTATCCGGTGTCGCCGCTCGTCAACCGCGCCGCGGCCGACAGCCCCGAGTGCGTGCGGAGGGTGCAGTGAGTGGCAGCGGCTAATTGCTGCCGAGAGCTTTTTGCAGCGCCTGCTGCGCCGCCTGCAACTCGGCGCCGGCTTGGGCGAACTTGCCCTGCGCGGTGAGCTGGCGATAGCGGGAGAGGTGCTGCTGCACCGCCTCGAGCACCGCGCGCGAGATCGCGGGCTGGCGCGCGGCAGTCTTAGAAGCAGCCGTCGTAGGAGGTCCGGTCGCGGGCGGCGAAGCCGCGCCGGCCAGTATGGCCTCCTGGTTGGTGGCCGTATCGCTGGCGCTGGGCGCCTGCGCCAGCAGCGCCACCGCCGTGGGCAGGTCGTTGCTGTAGACGATGCGGTTGCCCACTGCCAATACCATCTTCTTCAGTTCCGGCAGTTGCGCCTGCGGCGCCTGAATGTAGATCGGCTCGACGTAGATGAACGTGCCGCCCACCGGCAGCACCAGCGTCGTGGCCCGGATCACGCGGCTGCCCTGCTGGTTCCACAGGCTCAGGTCCTTGCTGATGTCGCGGTTCTGATCCACGCGGCTCTGGATCTGCAGCGGTCCGTAAATCAACTGCTCCTTGGGCAGGCGATAGAAGATCAACTGCCCGTAGTGGGCCGGATCGCAGCGCGCCGCCACCAAGGCGATCAGGTTGTCGCGGCCGTGGCTGGTGAAGGGCACCAGCAGCACGAACTCCGCCTGCTTGTCACCGGGCAACTGCAGCATGACGTAGTAGGGCTTGGTCGGCTGGCTGCTCTCCTGCGTGATCACCTGCTTGGCGATGTCCCACTGGTCTTCCTTGTTGTAGAACACCTGCGGGTCGCGCATGTGGTAAAGCCGGTAGATCTGCGCCTGCACCTCAAACAGCGCCTCCGGGTAGCGGATGTGCGCCAGCAGGTCCTTGGGCATGGCCGAGCGCGGCAGGAACAGGTGCGGGAACACGTCACGGTAGGCCGCCAGGATCGGGTCCTTGGCGTCGAACACATACATGTGCACGGTGCCGTTGTAGGCGTCAATGGTGACCTTCACGCTGTTGCGGATGTAGTTGAGCGAGGTGTCGCCAATGTCCATCGGCTCGGCGTAGGGATGCAGGCTCGAGCTGGTGTAGGCGTCAAGCATCCAGAACAGGTGGCCGTGGCTGTCAATGACCAGGTAGGGATCGGAGTCGTAGGTGAGGAAGGGGGCGATGGTCTCGACGCGGTCCAGGATCTGGCGGTGCAGCAGTAGGCGCGTGCGCGCGGTGAAGTAGTGCGTGAGGATGACGTTGGGATCGTTCTGCTGGATGGATGCCGCCAGCCGCAGCAGCGGGTTCGACAGCACCACTCCGGCCGTGCCGCTGTAGGTGGTGTAGGCATTGTCGTCGCCCTTGGGATAGTCGAATTCACCCTGTTTGGTATCCACGTAGACCGGCAACGTCGTGTCCTGGGCGAAGTACAAGCCCGGGCGGGAGATGTGGAAATCGGGGTAGGGGCCGGTCGGGGGCGCATCTTTCAGGATCATGACCGGCTGCCCCTCGGGCGTGGCCGTGTTCACCATCGCCGCCACCGCCCCATAGCCGTGCGTGTACTGCAGGCGCAAGTTCACCCACGACTGTGCCGAATCGGGCAGGCGGCTGGTGTCGAGAGCGCGGGCGGCGATCAGGACCTGGCGCACGTGACCGTCTATGTTGTAGCGGTCCACGTCCACCTGGGGAAAGTCGTAGTAGGGACGCAGGGCCTGCAACTGGTTGGCGTCCTCCTGGAACGGCCCCTCATCCCACAGCCGCAGGTTGTCGGTGGTGTCGGGATAATCGGCCAGGTCGAGCGTGGTGACCCCGCTCGGATGAAATGCCTCCTCGTGCGAGGTTTGCTGCAGGTTGTAGGCCATGCGCGTGGCCCGGATATGGTCGGCGATGTAGGGGGTCTCCAGCGCCAGCTCGTTCGGCGCGACATAGAAATTGCTCACCGCCGCGGTCAGGATCGAGGGCACGATGGCCAGGCCGAGAAACACCAGAATCACCGTGCCCGGCAGCCAGCGCGGCGTATTGCGCGGCACCCAGGGGGTAATGGCCTCATCCCAGGCGCTGGGACGGGGCCGGCCGAAGTGCCGATCCCCGCGCGCCGGGCCGCCGCCTTGGCGCGCCAGCAAGATCAGCGCCACCAGGCCCAGCGCGCCGGCCATCTGCACCCACAGCAGCGGAATACCCCAGTTCACGTCCACGAAGTCGGCGCCGGTCAAAAACCCGTGGCTCGAATAGAGCAGCGAGTAGCGCGCGAAGAACTGCGAGATGGCGAAGATCACCAGCAGCACCACGGCACCGGCGCGGATCAAATTGCCGATGTTGAGCGGAGGCGCACGGCGCACCTCGCTCGAGCTGCCCGCGTAGCCGCGTCCTTCCATTTGCGCCATGACGCGCGCCCGCATGTCGCGCAAACGCTCGGCCGAGGTGCCGGCAATCGAGGTCACCCCCGCGATCAGTACGCCCAGCACGGCCAGCGTGGCCAGCCAGGCGAAGATCATCTCGTAAAAGGGGAGGCGGAATAGATAGAACGCCAGGTCCTTGTGAAAGACCGGATCGGTGTAGGCGCCGGTGGGATGCGCGCCCAGGTACAGCGCGATGGTCCAGGGATTGATCAAGCTGACCGAGGCCAGCACGCCCGCCAGCGCCGCAACCGGGTAGCCTACGATGGCGAACAGCGACGTGCGCGCCAGATCGGTGCGGCAGGCGCGCCGCGCCAGCGCAAACACGATCACAAGGATGACCGCGGCCGCAACCGCCGCCGCCGTCTGCGGCAGCCAGCGGATGCGCAGGTACTGCCAGAAGGTCGGCAACTGGCCCAGGCTGCGCCACCAGTCCACGTCTATCCAGAATTGCGAGCCCTCGATCAGCACCACGAGCGCGGCGATGGCAATACCGATGTCGCGCGCCAGCGCCGCCCCCTGCAGGCGCCCGAAGTGGCGCTTGGCGCGCACCTGCGTGGCGGCCACCACCAGCACCAGAGCGATAAAAAATAAAGCGGTTTCCATTTATGCTACGGAGTTAATCTTCCGGCGCGGCCGGCTCGCTCAGCGCCGCCAGGACCTCGCTGCGCATGATGTCCATCGGCGCCGGCTTGCCCGTCCACAACTCGAACTGGCGCGCGCCTTGGACGACCAGCATCTCGGCGCCGCTAATGGTTTGCGCCCCCGCCGCCTGGGCGCGGCGCAGCAGCTCGGTTTCCCGCGGGTTGTAGACCAGGTCGAACACCACCGGTGCGTGAATTTCATCGCTGGCCAGCAGCGACTCCCTCTCATTAGGATACTGCCCCACCGGGGTCGCGTGCACAATGGCCTGCCACTCCAACTTCTTCAGGTCCGCGCGCTTCACCACTTTGGCCTTGGCCGCCTTGGCCAGCGCCTCGGCGCGCGGGCGCGAGCGGTTGAAGATGGACACGTGCGCGCCCTGGCTGCGCAGCCCGAACACCGCCGCCCTTGCCGCCCCGCCCGCCCCCAGCACCAGAATCTTGGCGCCGCGCAGCGGCAGGGCCTGGCCCAGCGGTTCGAGAACACCGGCCACGTCGGTGTTGTAGCCGTAGAATTTCCCCTGGCTGCGCACGATGGTGTTCACCGCACCCACGGCCGCCCCCAGCGGATCCACGCGCTCCAGCAGTGCCAGGATCTCGCTCTTATATGGATGGGTGACGCTGATGCCCTGCAGCGGCACTTCGGCGGCCAGCTCCAGCACCTCCGACGGCTTGCGGCTGAGCAGCGGCAGATAGACCGCATTCATGCCCAGACGCCGGTAGGCGACCGCGTGCATGCGCGGCGAGAGAGAGTGCACCAGCGGGTAGCCCAATATGCCGTAGATCGCGGTGGCGCGGTTCAGCTCCTCGGCGCGATAGCCCACGCGCATCTGCTGCAGCACGGGCTGCCCGGGTGCGGTCGCCTCGCCGGCTTCGAGCGCGGCAAAGGTGAAGGCGGCGCCGGCGCGCAGGCTGAGCACGCGGCTGAGCAACCCCATCTCCCCCATGCAGAAACCCACCAACGGATGCGCGCCGCTGTGGGCCTCGACAAAGCGCAGCATCTCGAGGTTGTGCCGCCAGGTCTTGGCCGTGGTCACCAGCTTGTATATGTCGGCCGGCACGGCGCGCAGCCGCTCCCAGAGCGGGGCGAGTGCGGGGGTGGTGTGAAAGTCGTGATACGAGACGATCAGGTTGGCGTGCTGGCGCAACTCGCTCAGGGCGCTCGAGGGAAGCCGCTCGGCGCTTTGCAGTTCCAGGTCCACGGCGGCGCATCCGGCGGCGGCGGCCTGACGCAGGGCGGCAAACTGGGTCTTGATCGATCCGGAGAATTTGCCGCCATAGGCCTGCTTGCGGCAGGTGGCAATCACGAACGTTTGCGGCGAGGAGCGCAGGAAGGCGCGCAGCGGCGCGGCTACGGTGGCCCACTGCTTGATGCCGTCCAGGCGCAGCTCGATGAGCGCGGCCTCGCGCGCCGCGCGCTCCGCCTTGGCCAGCAGTTCGGCGACCGTCTCCGCCGCCACCGGCACACAGGTGCGGGGCAGACGCCCGGGGGCAATCCGGTTGGAAACCGCACCGCGGGCCGTGGCAGTAAGGGGAACCATGCGCGGGGGATAGTATCGGTCCTCGGGGCCTAGTTGCAACAGAAATCCACCACGAAGCCGCCTGGCTCTACACTTTCCTTGTGCCCGTAGTGCTTTTCTGGCCCAAGTGGGCCTGGGCGGCCGCGGTAAGTCCATCATAGAGCCGGCGCAAAGCCGGGGTGGACAGGCGCTGACGCTGGCTTCGTATCGTGGCCCGGTCGCCGCGCGCCCAGGGCCCGGTCCAGGCCGCCGCGCTGCCGCGCTCGAGGTTGACGGCAGTGGCGCGCAAAAGCTGCAACAGCCCCTGGCGCGCGCAACGAAGCCGGGCGCCGGAAAAACCCGCCTCGCGCAGAATCGCCTCCGCCGCCGCCGCCTCGACCACCGCACCCGGACCCACCAGCGTGGCCGCCAAATGATAGGCGGCCTTGGCCTCGCCGTCGAGCGCCAGCGCAACGCCGCCCCAGGCGCGAACGAGACGCCGCGCGGTGCGCGTGGCGGCGGTATCGCCCTCGATGCTGCAGATGACACCGCGGGGGCTGGGGGCGCGGCGCGTGAAGGTCATCATCGGGTGCAGCGAACCGGCGGCGGCGCCGCGGCGCGCGAGCGGCGCCAGCACCGCCGAGGTGCGCGTGCCGCTGGTGTGCAGCACGCACCAGCCGCGCCAGTCCTTGCGCGCGCGTGCCAGCCGCCGTGCCAGCTCCGGCAAAGCATCGTCGGGCACCGCGATGAGAATGCCGGCCGGGCCGCTCTCGGGCAGTTGCCCGAGCCAGACGTTCAATCGCCGGCGCCCGACGGCGGCCGCGGGCGGCGCGCCGGCGGCGCGCAACCACGGCACTAGGGCCGTGCCCACGCGTCCGGTTCCGAGGATCGTCCACCGCCCCATCATGTGCATTGTCAGGCCACGCCGGAAGGATACAACTGGAGATTATGGGCGCTGTTGAGCAGCGCTGTGTGCGTAAACGCCTGGGGATAGTTGCCCAGCAGGCGCCCGCTGGCCGCATCCACTTCTTCAGAAAACAGCCCCACCGGGCTGGCGTAACCGCGCATGTGCTCAAACAGTTTGCGCGACTCCTGGCTGCGCCCGAGCAGCGTGAGGCAATCCACCAGCCAGTACGTGCAGATGGAAAACGCGCCCTCGGGTCCGCCGACGCCGTCCTCGCCGGTGTTGTCGTAGCGCGCCAGCAAGGAATCGGAACTCAACCGCTCCTGGATGCGGCGCATCGTGGCCTCCATGCGCGGCTCGTGCGGCGAGCAGAAGCGCAGCAGCGGCAACAGGAGCAGGCTCGAGTCCAGCCGCTTGCCGTCGAGCGTCTGCGTGAAGGCGTGCAGGTTGCGATTGTAACCACGCTCGATGACCTCGCGATGCACGGCCGCGCGCGCCGTTTCCCACGCCTGCAGGCGGCCGGGCAAGCCGTGGCGCTGGGCGAGCTTGATGCCGCGGTCGAGCGCGACCCAGCACAAGACCTTGGAATAGGTGAACTGGCGCGGCCCGCCGCGCACCTCCCAGATGCTCTCGTCGGCATCGCGCCAATGCTCGACCACGTAGTCCACCAACCGCGCCAGCGCCTTCCACTGGGCGGGGTCGAGGCCGTTGCGCCATTTGGCGTAGGTGTAGGCGGCATCCATGACCTCGCCATAAATGTCGAGCTGGTGCTGCGCCGCGGCGGCGTTGCCGATGCGCACCGGACGCGAGTTGCGGTAGCCGCGCAGGTGCTCGAGCTCGTGTTCGTCCACCTCGGTGCCGCCATCCACGCGGTAGCAGACCTGCAGCGGCGGCGGGTTCTGATCACAAATACGCGTGAGAAATTCGAGAAAGCGGCCGGCTTCGTCGTGATAGCCCAGCAGCGAGAGGCCGTACAGGGCGAAGGTGGCGTCGCGCGGCCAGCAGTAGCGATAGTCCCAGTTGCGCGGACCGCCGATCGCCTCCGGCAGGCTGGTGGTGGCGGCGGCGATCATGGCGCCGGTGGGGGCATAGATCAGCGCCTTCAGCGCCAGCGCGCTGCGCACCACCTCGCGCCGGTAGGGGCCATCGTACTGCGCCTTCGCCGACCAGGTTTCCCAGAAGTGCGTGGTGGCGTCGAGAGAGGCGCGCACGCGCGCGGCATCCATCACCGCCGGCGCTTCGCCCCAGGCCAGCACAAACCAGGCCGCCTCGCCCGGCGCGAGGCGTACGCGCCCGCGCAGCGCGCCGTCCGTGCCCTCGATCGGAAACGAAGCTTGGGCCCACAGCGGCAGTGAGGCCCCGCCCTGCCAGCGCGTGGGCGACTCCCGCTGCCAGTTCACGCCCTCGCGGCCGTACTCGGGACGCAGCGCCACGTCGAGCTCGAGCTCGACCGCCTCGGCGCCGGCTTCGGCATAGCGGCACAGGGCGCCGGTGCCGAACCCGGCCGCCGTGGCGCCGTCGAAGCGTGCCGGCATCCAATCGGTTATGCGGAGACCGCCCTCCAGCTCGCTCACCAGCACGTTCGTGCCTTCGCGATAGTGCTGCCGGCCGGGCCGGCCCGGCGCCAGCCCGGCCGGCGCCCAACGCAGATTGCCTGCCCGTTCGGGGTCGAGCAAGGCGCCGGCAAGCGAGCCGCTGTCAAAGCGCGGCGCGCACAGCCAGCCCACGCTGCCGTCGCTGCCGATCAAGGCGCAGGTGAGTCCGTCGGCAATCAGGCCGTAATCGCGGATGCCGAGACCGGGCGCGGGAGCAGAAGCCATGGTCTCAGGCTACTCAGATTCGCGCCCCGCTCCAAGCACGACGTGCATATTTTGCACCTCGGAGGAGGCCGAACGCATCGAAAGCTCATGCCAACGCCTTCCGCCGCCCCTCCTGTCGCGACGAACCGCAATCCTGCCGTGCTGCATGCGCTGCTCTGGGCCGTGCAGATTGTGCTCTGCTTGCTGTACCTCTATACCGGCGAAATGAAGCTGGTGATGCTACCGGGCGCGGTGCGCGGGGCTATTCCGCTGTTGTATCCCTTTCTCGGGTTATGCGAGTTCCTCGGGGCGCTCGGGATGATCCTCCCCAGCGCGCTGCGCATCAAACCAGGCCTCACGCCCATTGCCGCCGGCGGGCTAACTATTATCATGATCGGAGCCATCCACGCGCTTATGGTTTCCGGCCCGCACACCTTGATCTGGCTGCCCATCGCCGCGCTCGTCGGTGACCTGTTCGTCCTCATCGGCCGCACCTGGCTGGCCCCCATTCGCGGTCGCTAGGGCCGATGCGCAAACGCGGCCGCCGGATCATCACTCAGGCCGGGCCCACCCTCCAGCTCCATGGCCGCGATAAGCCCTGCATGCATTGTGAAAACGTGGACAACTTCACTGTCCGAGAGAACCTCGCCGCTAAGATTCTTGACGACCTGGCGCACCCTTACGCGGAGTTTGCCTTCCACGTCCTCATTCATTGCCAGCGGCTCGACGTGCGGGTCGAACGCGCTCCATTGTCGAAGCCAGTAGAGGCGGATCTCGTCTCGCCCGGTGACTTCTCCACCCTCCGACGCCTTGGGCCATCTCACTTCTGGCGTCATGAGTGCTAAAGCAGCGTCGGTGTCCCGCCGGTTGAATGCCGCGTAGGCCCGCTTAACCAGGGTCTCATTCGTCGTCAGATAGCCCCCCCTGCTGTCCATCTCTTGTTCAATGTTGGGCCCTCACCAGGGCAGCGAACCCTCCCCGTTTGAAGGTTTTCCAAGGCGGCGCGGGCGACCGGGGCCGGCTACTTGGAGCCGGGCCGGCGATGCTGGATTTCATCCAGGGCCAGCGCGGAGTGCGTCACCGCCGCGCCCGCCCGCATCTCCGCCGCCACCCAGATCGCTTCCATGATTTCCGGTTCCGTCGCGCCGGCGGTAAGGGCGGCCGCGGTGTGGTGGCGGATGCAATACGGACACTGGGTGACGTGCGCTACGGCGACCGCGATCAACTGCTTGGTCTTGCCGGGCAGCGCGCCATCGGCATAGGCCTGGCGGCTAAAGACGCGCCATGCGGCCAACATCTCAGGCGCCGCGGCTTCCCGGGCCTTGCCTATTTCCGGCGTTGGTTCCGGATAGAGTGATTTTTCCATGATTGGCTTCCCCTGCGATCATGGTGCAGCGTTTGCCGGCCTGGAGCAACGACCAACGAGGTTGCCCAACGACATCGCCAACGCTGTGCTACTCTGGCGTCGCTTAGTCCGGGAGGTGGGCAATGGAAGTGTTTCGCAGGACCGTAGCGTCCCTCATTTTGCCGGCTCTTGCCGCGGCGCTTGTGCTCACGGGTGGCCCTGTAGCCGCAGCGGCGCAAGCTGCGCGTGCAACCGGCGCTTTCGAGGTGACCTCGCAGCTTGGCCGCAAGCTCTACGCTCTGCCCGATGATGCGGCCATCGGCGCGGCGCAGCGCGCGCGCGCGGCTGACCCCGGGAACGCCAAGCTGGTACTAGCGCTCTCGCTCGCCCAGGCCAACCGCCGCCAGTATCGCGAGGCGATCGCGACCGACACGCGCGGCCTGCGGGCTGCGCCTCGCGACGCTTCCCTGCTGCTCGAGCGCGGCCACCGCGAGCTCGGCTTGCGGGAATTCCGCGCCGCTCAAGGCGATCTGGAGCGCGCCGTGCGGCTCGATCCCAAAATGCTGCAGGCACACTATCATCTCGCTCTGGCGCACTATTTCCAGGGACAGTTTGCCGCCGCCGCCACTCAGTTTTTGCGGGCGCGCGATCTGGCGACCAACGACGACGACTTGATTGACTGCTCCAACTGGGCCTACGTCTCGCTGCGCCGCGCCCGCGAGCCGCAGGCCGCCGCCCGTGTCCTGACGCGGATCACCTCGGCGATGCGCAACCATGATCCGCACATCGCCTTCTATCTGCGGCTCATACGCTTCTATCAAGGGGCGCTGCCGGCTTCGCAGGTGCAACCGCCAAAACCGAAGGATCCAAACGACACCGAGGCCGAACTGGCCTTCGATACGGTAACGTACGGCCTCGGCAACTGGGACCTCTACCACGGCCGGCGCCGCGCCGCCCTCGCTCTGTTCCGGCAGGTGGTGGCGGGCCAGGCGTGGAACGCCTGGGGCTTCATCGGCTCAGAAACCGAGCTCGCACGCCGGGCTACTGGCAGCCGCTGAAGGCCAGAGTTGAAGCGGTGAGGCTAACACCGGGGCCAGGATCCAGCGTGGCGGCGGCGGACGTTTGCGTTGTGGTCTCGGTGGAGGGTGAGCAGTCCGGGGTCGAGCCCGAGGAAGGCGCAAACGCGTCACCCTCGACCGTATACGCGCCGCTGGAGGCAGGCGTCCAGCTTGTCCCGCCGGCACTGTACACGCCGGTATTGGCGGCAGCCCCCGGCAAGGCCAGCGTATAGGCGACGCAAGCGGTGCCCGCCGGACAGGTCGTGCCCGCCGCCGTCGCCAGGGAAGCGGTTCCCGTGGATTGCTGCACAAGCGGCACCGTGAACTGCAAGGAGGAGTTCACGGTCTGCAGCGCCGACAGGGTCAGATCCACCGGCACGGCGGCCGTGCCCGAGGTGCTGGTGACTTGGCCGGTAATGCCCACCGGGGACTGGGCGGCAACCAGATCCATGGTCCCCAGCGCAGTGCCCACTGGGACGCCGAGGGTGACCGTGGCGGCGTAGATCACATTGGAGGAACTGATGGCCGTTGCGACCACATCATACGTCCCGGCGGGAACAGGACAAAACACAAAGTGCCCGGAAGCGTCCGTGAGCGTGGTCATGAAGATGCGATCCACACCGCCCGAGTCTTTCTGTTCCAGCGCAACCATGGTGGTGCCCGCGACGGGCTGGCCGTTGGCTTGAACAGCTCTGGCGGAAGCCAGCGACGGGCAGGGGGCACAGGGAGCGTGAGGAGAGCGCGGGCTTAAATGCCCGCCGGCGGGGTTGGAGCGGCGCCTGCGGGTTCACGCGGGAAACTGACGGGTGAAACCGGTTCAGCCGATTCAGCTTCAGCCGACTAATGGCTGTCGCCGTCGTGGTCCACGTCGCCTGAAGTCTGGCTCTGCTTGGCTCGAGCCGCCGAGCTTATATCCACGGTATCCTGCGGCAACGGCGACGACGGATTTGAGGAATTGGGAGTGTGGTTGGGCGAACCGTACTGCCCAACCGCGCCACTGCTCATTGGGTTGATCGTCATGACAGTGACCTCCAGTAAGCTTATCGGCGCCTCTGGGCCAAAGCTTTAGAGCCCGCTGCGCTCGGTTGGTTGCGGGGGGTGGATTTGGAGACCCGCCGCGCGTTGAAAACGCGGAACTTCCTTTATTATCAACGCCGCTCAAAACGCCATGGCCGCTCGATTTAGCGGTTTTGACGTCCTCCCCGATCCTGGTCCAATCATAATGTGAGCGCCGCCGGGTTGGGCCCGTGTTGGGGGCCGGGCAAAACAGGCGATGACAGGGCGGAGGGCGCCGTAGGCGACCGGAGCCCTGTCATCGCAGAAGCGACCTCGTTCGGGGTGCGCCCGCCCAAGGCCGTGTGCGGTCGGTTGTGGTTGTAGTCGCCCCGCCAGGCTCTGAGTATTCGCCTTGCATCAGGCAGGCCTAGAAACCAGTGCTGGTTCAGGCACTCGTCCCGCAACCGACCGTTGAAGCTTTCGATGTAGCCGTTTTGCATCGGCTTGCCGGGCTGGATGAACTCCAACCGCACCCCGTTTTCGTAGGCCCACTGGTCCAGGGCCCGTCCCGCGAACTCGGGGCCGTTGTCGGTGCGCACTAGCACCGGCTTTCCCCGTTCCTTCACTAACTGCTCCATCACCCGCACCACGCGCAGGCCGGGCAGCGAGCCGTCGGCCTCAATCGCCAGGCACTCCCGGCTGTAATCGTCCACCACGGTCAGCATCCGGAACACCCGCCCGTCCGCCAGCGTGTCGCGGACAAAGTCCATTGACCAGTGCTGCCCCGGCCCCGTCGGCTTCGCCAATGGCTGCCGTATCCGCGCCGGCAGGCGCCGCCGCTTCCGCCGCCGTAACGCCAACCCCTCTTCCCGATATAGCCGCAGCACTTTCTTGTGGTTCACCTTCAGCCCCTCGCGCCGCAGCACCAGGTATAACCGCTGGTACCCGAACCGACGCCTCTCCCCGGCAAGCTCCACCAGCCGCGCCCGCACGCCGGGCGCCTTCTCTGGCCTCGGCTTGTACCGCTGGCTTGATCGTTCGACCGGAATCACCCGGCAGGCCCTCCGCTCGCTCAACTTCAACTGCTCGGCGAGCTGCTTCACGGCAGCCCGCCGGGCTTCGGGCCTCAGAATTTTTTTGATAGCACCAGCCGCAGTCCTTTCACCTCCAGCATCAACTCGGCTACCAGGTGCTTCAGCTCGCGGTTCTCCTCTTCCAACTGGCGTAGCCGCTTCGCCTCGCTCACTTCCAGCCCGCCGTACTTCGCCTTCCAGCGGTACAGCGTCTGCTCACTCACCCCCAGCCGGCGGCAAGCCTCCCTCGGCTTGCCGCCGGCCTC
>JBOGKL010000400.1:0-3929 GCA_050745525.1 Terriglobales bacterium
TTGGTCTTCAGCGGCATCTTCAATTTGCCCTGGGGCATCAACGCCGCGCCGATTCTGCAGTGGGGCTCGGCGCGTCCCTACAGCACCAACGTGGGCAGCGACATCTATTCGCTGTCCGACTACAGCCGGGCCGGTGCGATTGTGCCCAACAGCGACCCGACCAACTACACCTGGTTCAACGTCGCCCCTGCCGCCGATAAGGTCTTGGTGGCGGCGGCTGATGGCGAGCCCGAGCTGGCCTGCCAGGCCAATCAGACCTGCCGCCAGGTGCCGATTGACGTGCTGCGCGGCCAGCCCTTCTTCGATCTCGATGCGCGCGTCGGCAAGCGCGTCGGCATCGGCGATTGGGGGAACGTGAACCTTTTCTTCCAGGCTTTCGATCTCACCAACCGCGCCAACTTCGGCAGCAGTTATGACGGGCACATCACCGACTCGAGCTTCGAGCAGCCCACCGGCTACCTCGACGGCAACGGCGTCACCGTGCCCAAGTCGTTCCGCGGCGAGTTCGGCGCCGAGCTGACCTTCTAATCAACTCATTGCTTCACCCTAGCGCGCCCCGGCGTTTCTCGCCGGGGCGCCTTTTTTTTGTTACTGATTGCGCCTCGTCCGCATACAATAGTCCCAGCTAGTCAAGTGTGGTCTACGGGTTCACAGGAGGAGTTCCTCATGTCTCTATTGCGCCATCTGCGCCTGATGCGCGGACTCGGTCTCTTTGTTCTTGCTGCCAGCCTGATTGGCCTTGCCCCGCTGGCGGCGCAAACGGCAACTTCGAGCGGCAACTTCGCCGGCCGCGTCACCGATAAAACCGGGGCCCTGGTCGTCGGCGCCCAAATCACCCTCACCAACGTCCAGACTGACGTGTCGCGGTCTGTCCCCAGCAACAGTTCCGGACTGTACAACTTCCTGTTGGTAACGCCCGGCGCCTATATCCTCAGCGCCACCAAGAGCGGCTTCGCTACTTCTCACTCGGCGCCCACCACGGTGCAGGTCGGCCAGACCATCACCGTGAACTTCAGCATGCAGCCCGGCTCGCAGTCGCAGACCGTCGAGGTGACGGCGCAAACGCCGCTGGTCAACGCCGCCCAAACCGGCATCTCCGGTAACATCAGTCCCACCCAGGTGCAGAACCTGCCCATCAACGGCAACGACTACGGCAGCCTGGCCGTGCTCGTGCCCGGCGTCAAGCCGGTCCAGCCCTACTATCCCACCAAGCAGCGCGTGGCCACCTTCTCCGTGGACGGCGGCACCGGCCGCAACGTCAACGTCACTGTGGACGGAGTCGAGAACAAGGACAACTCCGTTGGCGGTCCCGACATGCAGTTGCCGCTGAACGCGGTGCAGGAATTCCAGATTTCGCCCTCGCGCTTCTCCGCCGCCAACGGCCGCAGCGAAGGCGCGGCCATCAACGTGGTCGAGAAGCAGGGCGGCAACAAGTTTCACGGCGGTGCGCAGTATTACTTCACCAACACCTCGCTCAACGCCGACGATTACTTCTCCAAGCAGGCGGGCCAGTCCACCCCCGAGTTCGACCGCCAGCAGTTCGGCGCCGACATCGGCGGTCCCATCCGCCAGAACAAGGACTTTTTCTTCCTCGCCTTCTTCCGCGACAACGAGACCACGGCCATTCCCGTTACCTCCACCGCCCTCGCGGAGTTGACGCTGGCCGAACCCATCGGCGCCAAGCCGGTCGATTCCATCCCCACGCCCTATCACGATTCCCGTCTCGCCCTGCGCCTGGACCACACCGTGAATGCGGCCAACCACCTGAGCCTGGACTTTAACTACCAGACCAATTACGGGCTCAACGATCAGGCCGGCAACAATGACGATGCCACCGAGAACAACTTCACCACCAACCACATGATCCTCGGCGGCATCACCTGGAACTCGGTCATCAACCCCACCACGGTGAACTCCTTCACCGCTGGCTACCAGTACTGGGGCAATCTCATTTCCACGAACGAATATACGCCCTACAACGTGAGCTTTCCCGACGGCGCCAGCTTCGGCACCAACGGTAACGTGCCGCAGGGCCTGGCCGAGAAGAAATGGGAGTTCCGCGACGACTTCACCATGAACCGCGGCAGTCATTCGCTGAAGTTCGGCGAGGATTTTGCCTGGGAGCCGCAGATGAACGGCTTCTTCGAGTTCAACTCGGTGCCGGACATCACGTTCTCCAATACCGCCTCCCAGATCCTCGGCAATTACGACGGCCTCTATCCGCAGGGCTTCTCCACCCCCGGCGCGATTACCTCGATGTCGCTGGCTGCCGGCGACTCCTACTACAACGCCACCAACGGCATCAAGTACTGGGGCTTCTACGCCGAAGACGACTGGCAGGCCTCGCAGCGCCTCACCCTCAACCTCGGCCTGCGTTACGAGCTCGACTACAACACCGACGGCCAGAACGATATGGCCAACAACCGTACCTACCAGGCGCTGAAGACGATCGCCAGCCCCTATGCCGGCGTCCCGAAAACCGACTTTGGCGACGTGGCGCCCATCTTCGGCTTTACCTATGACCTCAACGGACACGGCACGCAACTGATCCGCGGCAGCTTCGGCATGTACTACGGCGAAGTTTTCCAGAACCAGACCATCTTTGCCCTGCAGCAATCCGATCCCACCCTGTTCAGCACCGTCTTCAGCGCGACGCTGACCGGCGGCGCGGGCGGCTCGTGCAGCAACTGCAACGTGCCGGGTACCAACAACATTCCCCTCAGCGCGTACAAGTTGGGCGTGGATCCCAATCCCGCATGGACGCTGGGGGCGCAGACGAAGTTGACCGCTGGCGCCGAGGGCCGGATCATGGATCCGAACTTCCGCAACCCGGTCTCCGAGCAGTTCAACCTGGGCTACACCTGGGGGATCAACCCCAACACGGCCCTGCTGGTGGACTACGTGCATGAGCTGGGCCTGCACGAAATGCGGACCCAGAACATCAATCCTCCCCTCCAGGCCGCCTATAAAAATGGCACGGTCAAGCAGTCCGAAATCCGTTCCACCGACGCCGCGTTCACTGCGGCCGGTTTGCCGGAGTTGGCCGAGATCGCCGACTACGCCACCTTCGGGCGATCCCGCTTCGACAGCGTGGACGTCGAATTGAAGCGGCGCATGACGCACAACTTTAGCCTCGATGCCAGCTACACTTGGGAGCGCTCGCTCGCCTGGGGCGGCTCGGCGGCTTCGTTCGGAGGCAGCACCGTTTCGCTCAACTACTGGAATCCGCTCAACTTCGGTAACAGCAGCACCGATCAGCCCAACCGCGTCGTGGTCAGCGGTATCTTCAACCTGCCCTGGGGCTTGAACCTGGCGCCGATTGTGCAGTGGGCCTCCGGGCTGCCGTACAACACCAGCATGGGCACCAACCTGTTCGGCTACGGACAGGGCTTCTCCGATCCCCATGCCATCGTGCCCGTCAGCAATCCCACCGACTACACCGCCAACGTGGGTGCGGCCACCGAACTCGGCCCCGACGGCTTCGTCACCCTCCCCTGCCTGCAGAACGGCAGTTGCGAGCAGATCGGCGCCTATCCGCTGCGCGGCTCGCCCTTTTTTGAGTTCGACACGCGCATCGGCAAGCGCCTGGCGTTTGGGGAACAGCGCTCGCTGAACCTGTTCTTCCAGGCCTTCGACCTCACCAACCACACCAACTTCGGCGCCCCCAACGGTAACGTCAGCTCGCCCAATTTCGGCACGCCGTCGGGCTACCTGGACGGCAACGGCGTCACCATCCCCAAGGCCTTCCGCGGGGAGTTCGGCGCCGAGTTCTCCTTCTAACCTCGAACCCAGTCCGTACGCAGAGCGCCCCGGCCAGATGCTCGGCCGGGGCGCTCTGTTTCTCTAGGAAAATATCCGTATTGACATTTGCCAAAGGTGTCATTACGATCAGTCGCAACTTGACATACTTCGGCTTCGGGAGATGACAC
>JBOGKL010000401.1:0-8032 GCA_050745525.1 Terriglobales bacterium
GCCGTGGTGTGGTCGGCCATTTTCAATTTTTTGGCGGCGGTTTTGCTGGGCACGGGCGTGGCCGCGATGGTCGGGCGCGGCATGGTGGAGCTGTCGCTGGTCAACGAGCGGGTGATCGTGGCCGGCATTCTGGGCGCGATCATCTGGGATTTGCTGACGTGGTGGGTGGCACTGCCGACGAGCAGCACGCATGCGCTGCTGGGGGGATACGCGGGTGCGGCCATCGCCGCGGCGGGCTGGGGCGTGATCATTGCCCGGGGCTGGATCCTGACGCTGGCGTTCGTCGTGATCAGCCCGGCGGTGGGGCTGGTGCTGGCGTGGGGGTTTATGATCCTGGCGTCGTGGACGTTCCGGCGCTCGCATCCGCGCAAGGTGGACCAGACATTCCGGCGGCTGCAATTGGTATCGGCGGCGATGCTCAGCCTCGCGCACGGCACCAATGACGCGCAAAAGACCATGGGAATCGTCACCACGGCGCTGGTGGCGGGACACTTCATCCCGACGTTTCAGGTGCCGCTGTGGGTGGTGCTGATGGCCGCCGTCGCCATGGGATTGGGCACCATGTCGGGCGGGTGGAGGATTGTGCACACCATGGGGGCGCGCATCACCAAGCTGAAGCCGGTGGGCGGATCTTGCGCGGAATTCGCCAGCGCCATCGCACTGTTTGGGAGCACGGCTCTGGGCATACCCGTCTCCACAACCCACACCGTCACCGGCGCCATCGTGGGCGTGGGGTCGGTGGAGCGGATGTCGGCGGTGCGCTGGGGCATTGCGCGGAATATCGTGTGGGCGTGGATCTTGACCATACCCGCGGCCGCGGTCGTGGCCGCCGGGTGCTGGTGGGTACTGGGACCGGTTCTGCACTAGGAAGAAAGCGCTAGAATTAGGAAGAAATGCCCGCGCTCAACATCAAAGACGAAGAAGTCCGCGCACTTGCGCAGCAGTTGGCCGAGGCGACTCACCAAACCATGACCGCGGCGGTCAAAAACGCTCTGCAAGAGAAGCTGGACCGGGAACGCGCGCGCGATGTGAAGCGGCGCGAGCGCATCCTGCGCGAGATAAGAGAGCTGCAGCGCCAGATTGCCTCGTTCCCCGTCCTGGATCCGCGCAGCCCTGACGAGATCATCGGTTACGACGAAAATGGCCTGCCGAAATGATCATCGACACTTCGGCGTTGGTCGCCCTTGCGTTACGTGAACCGGAGGCCGAACGATTGGCCGCCGCCATGGTCGCCGCTCCCATCTGTTGGGCCGCGGCGGTCAGCTGGCTCGAGCTGCGCATCGTGCTCGAATCACGGATGGGACCTGAGGCTGCCGCCATCGCGGGCGAATTGCTCGCTCGCTTTGAGATCCGCCGGTTGAACTTCGATGAGACGCAGGTCGCCGCCGCTTTCCTCGCCTGGCAGCACTACGGTAAGGGTCGCCATCCGGCGCGACTTAACCTGGGCGACTGCTGCGCATACGCGGCCTCGGTGACCACGGGGGAACCGCTGCTGTTCAAGGGCAACGACTTTGCCCAGACTGACGTAGAGGCAGCCGTTTGGTGAATAGCGCGGCGAGTGGGCAGGTCAGGCGCCGATGTAGCGGGCGTAGAGGGAGCGGGCGAGGCCAGGCTCGGTGGTGCCCTTAATCAGGGCGCGGCCGTCGGGGAAAATCATCAACTCCAGGCCGGCGGGAACGGTGGGCACAAAGCGAAGGGCGAACTCGTTGCTGCGCACTAGGCCGTGGGGGCGCAGGCGCTCGGCCAAACCGGCCAACTCGAGCGGGTGGTCGTGCTCGTGGATTTGCACGGCATTGCGTCCGCATAGGGTGAGAGCGGCACGGCGGGCGCCGCGCAGGTAGGCGAAGTCGCGACGGGCGCAGGCGCGGCAGTGGGGATCGGGGGCTGGCGCGGGCCACTCGTGGAAGGAGTTGGTCCACAGGTCGGCGCGGACCAGGGTGGTGCGCAACGCGGCCTCGTTGCCCGACAGGAGCTTGATGCATTCGGCCACCTGCAGGGCGGCCACCCAGCTCACCATCCAGCCCAGAACTCCGACGGTGTCGCAGGTCTCCGGGAGGGTGGGGTCCTGACCGTCGCCAGGAAACAGGCATTCCAGACACGCGCTCACGCCGGGGCGGATGGTGAACGTCATACCGCGGGAGCCGACGGCGGCGCCGTAGATCCAGGCGATGCGCTCGCTGAGAGCGAGGTCGTTGAGGAGAAAGCGGGTCTCGAAGTTGTCGGTTCCGTCCAGCAGGACGTCGCAGCCGCGCAGCAGACGAAGCGCGTTGCCGGGTTCGAGGTCGGTGACGACGGCCTCGATCTCGATGGCGCTATTGATGCGCTGGAGGCGGGCCTTGGCGGCAATGGCCTTGGGCAGGCCGGCGAGCGCGTCCTGCTCGTCAAACAGGGTTTGGCGCTGGAGGTTGCTGGGCTCTACGTAGTCGCGGTCGAGCAGCAGGAGGCGGCCCACGCCGGCGCGCGCGAGCAGATCGGCCTGGGCCGTGCCCAGCGCGCCGCAACCGACGATGGCCACGCGCGCGGCCGCCAGGCGCTGCTGTCCGCGCCGCCCCAGGGGAGCGAAGAGAAGCTGGCGCGAATAGCGTTCCCCCTCTGCCATCTCCTGTATTTTAGCTGTCGCGCCGCGCGCCGTCCTTTCGTATTGTGGAGGAAGCGTGAACAGGGTGAGAAAACGCTGCAGATATTGGCTGGGGTGGTGGATCACGACGCTGTTACTTGCCGCCCTGGCGCGGGGACAGTCGACTGGCGCAGGGCCCCGCGTAGTGCCGGCGGGCAAGGTCGTCAGCATACGCGTGGAAGCGCCGCCCGGACGCAGCGCGGCGGAGTTTCTGGGAGCGGTGCAGCAGCGGGTGGGGGAACCGCTGCAGCGGGAGGCAATGCAAGCATCGGTGCGCGCGCTCTATGCCACGGGCGAGTTTGCCGACGTGCGCGTGCTGGCGTATCCGGCACCCGGGGGCGTGCAGTTGGTGTTCGCCACGCGGCCGAACTATTTTTTGGCGGAAGTGCAGGTGAACGGCGGCCCCGGTCCGCAGGCGGCAGAACTGGAAGACGCGAGCGGGCTCGTCCTCGGGAGTTTGTATACGCCGCAGGCGCTGGACCAGGCCAAGGCGGCGATCCTGCGGCGATTACGCAGCTACGGCTATTACCAGGCGCGGGTGAGCGCACAGGTCCACCTCGACGGGCAAACCGCCGAGGCCAAAGTGCAATTGCAGATCGCGGCGGGGGCGGTGTGCCTGACGGGAGATATTGCCTTTAGCGGCGCGACGGGTTTCCCAGCGGCCGTGCTGCTTCGCGCCAGCCACTTGCGCCAGGGCCAGCCCGCCACCAGCGAGCGGATCGCAGACGCGCTGACACGGCTGCAAACGTTCTATGCCGCGCAGGGGCGGCTGGCGGCGCAGATCAGCCTGGCCGGGCAGCAGTTCGAGCCGCGGCGGAACGAGATGAACCTGAAGATTGCCATTAGCGCCGGGCCCCTGGTGACGGTGAGCACGGAAGGAATGGCGCTGAGCGCGGGCGTGCTGCGGGCCCAGGTTCCTATCTATGAGGAACATGCCGCCGATCTCGAGCTGGTCGAGGAGGGGCAATCGAATCTGGAAAATTATTTGCAGCAGCAGGGGTACTTTCAGGCCAAGGTGAACTTCACGCGGCGAGCGGCGGGGAACGCGCTGCGCATCGTGTACCTGATCGAGCCTGGACCGCGAGAGACGCTGGAACAGATTGACTTTACGGGCAATCACTACTTCAGCAGCGCGGATCTGGACGAGCAACTGCAGTTGCACGTGACCACGGGATGGCCCAGCTTCCTGCCCGGCGCGCACGGGTCCTATTCGGCGGAGCTGGCCCAGGAGGACGCCGCCGCCATCACGCGGCTGTACCGCAACAACGGCTTCGAGGATGTTCAGGTCACGCCACTGGTGCGGCGGGATTTCAGGGGAAAGCTGGACCATATTGGGGTTACGTTTCAAATCGAAGAGGGCGCGCAGTCGCGCGTCGGGCAGGTCCGGATCATAGGCGCGAGTGCGCGGCAAGCGGCGGCGCTGCGCGAGCTGCTCCGCACCCGACCGCAGCAGCCCTACGCTCCGGCCACGACGGCGAGCGACCGGACGGCGATCCTTACGTATTTCTATAACGCCGGATACCAGCAGGCTCAATGCACGGTGGAAACCGCCGATGCGGACCCGGCGCCGGGAGCCGACACGCCGCCCGTGGCGGAGGTGACGTTTCGCATCGAGCCGGGAGCGGAGGAGACCATCCATCAGGTACTGATCACCGGCTACGACCACGTACACCGCAGCTTCATCGCGCAGCGGCTGGCACTGGCGCCCGGACAGCCGTTGAGCCAACTGGCCCTGCTCGACAGCCAGCGAGCGCTGTACAACACCGGCTTGTTCACCAGCGCCAGCGTGGTGGTACGCAACCAGGAGGGGAGCGAGCGCGCCAAGGACGTCTACGTCAGCGTGCAGGAGGCCGAGCGCTACACCTTTAGCGAGGGCGTGGGACTGCAGGTGCAGGGCGGGACCGGGGGGGCGGCGCGGGACATCCTGGGCAGCACCGGGTACAGCCCGCTGTTGTCGTTCGACGTGACGCGCAATGCCGTGGGGGGGCGGGACCAGACGCTGGCGCTGCGCTCGACTTACGGCACGCTGGAAAAGCGCGCGCTGCTGAGCTACGACATCCCGCAGTTTTTGAATCACCGGCGCTGGCAGGCTGAGGTGAACACCTTTTACGACGACACCTTCGACGTGCGCACGTTCCGGGCCATCAGTGAACAAGCCGGCGTGCAATTCACGGAGGCGCTGAACCCGTACGCCGGTTGGGATTACGACCTCGATTTCCGGCGGGTGCGCGTACTCTCGCCCCAGGTCGCGCCGCAGCAGATTCCGATCCTGAGCCAGCCGGTGGAGGTGGCCGAGTTCGCAGCCACGTATCATCGCGACCACCGGGATAATCCGGTGGACACGCACCGCGGGAACTTCAACAGCCTGCAAATGGCGATCGCCAAAAGCTATGGACCGGGGTTTGCCGATTTCAGCCGTCTCGATTTTGAAAACCACTCCTACTATCCACTGGGCGCGAGCGGAAACGTGGTGCTGGCGCGCTCGACGCGGGTGGGCGTGGCCCTGCCGTTCGGACCCAAGGCCGAGACCAGCATCACCAATCCGGTAACGGGGGTGACCACGACGAGCACGGGGTATCTGCTGCCGCTGCCGGAGCGGTTTTTGGGCGGCGGTTCGGATTCGCTGCGCGGGTTCAGCATTAATCAGGCCGGGCCGCGCGATCCCATCACCGGCTTTCCCGTGGGCGGGGACGCGCTGCTGGTGAACAACGTCGAGCTGCGGTTTCCATTGTTGGGGACCGCGGTGGGCGGGGTGCTGTTCTACGACCTTGGGAACGTGTACACGACGCCCGAGGCCATGCTGCGCTCGCTGACGCGCCTGCACCCGGACGTGGCGGGCGACTTTACCTCCCATACCGTGGGCGTGGGGCTGCGCTACGACACCCCGGTGGGACCGGTGCGCGTCGATTTCGGGTATCTGCTGAATCCGCCGACGTTCCAGTACTTCAGCACGGGCACGCCGGCGGAAGTGCTGGAGCAGCGGCTACCGGCGTTTCATTTCTTCCTTGGCTTCGGGCAGACGTACTGATGCGGTGGCTCCTTATCATCGCTATGGCCTTGGCCGCACTGGCGCCGGCGCAGCAGCCGGTGGTGGTGGATGCGATCGCGGCCGTGGTGAACGGGACGCCGATCCTGCTGAGCCAGGTCAGGACGGCGGCGCAATACGCGCGGTTGTCGGCGCAACTGGGCGGCGGCGAGGCACCTCCGGACATCAGTCCGGCGCCTCCGCGCGGGGCGGGGCTGACGCGGGCCGAGGAAGCCGCGGCATTGCGTCACCTGGAAGATCAGGAATTGGTGCTGCAGGCGCGGAACCAGGAAGGGATCGCGCCGCCGGCGGCTTCGGCGCTGGCCGAGGCAACCGCAGCCCAGTGGCGACACCTGGAACAAGCGGCGGGCGGAAAGGAAACATTAGCCGCGCTGCTGCGGCGCGATGGCTTGGACCGGGCGTTAGTGGAAGCCCAACTGCGGAGACAACTCGCGATCGTGGAATTTCTGGACGAGCGCACGAGTCATGACCCGCCCACGGCGGCGGTCAGCGACGCGGCGGTCGCCCGTTACTACCGGACGCAGTTCGTCAGCGCCGCCCGCGCGCATCATCTGAAGCCCGCGCCGCTGGCCCAGGTGCGCGCCACGATTGCGCGCTTGCTGCGGGACAAGGCGCGGAGCGAGGCCGAGGCGCAATGGCTCGGGCGGTTGCGCGCCGGCGCGCAGATCGAGGCCGAGCCGTGGTGAGAGGACGCACACGGTGGATTTGGGCCGCCGCGGTCGTCGCGTGCGCAGGGGCCCTGGTAGGCGCGGATGCCTATCTGCATTCGGCCGCGTTTCACGCCCGGATGCGCCGCTACCTGGTCGCGGAGCTAGCGCGGGGCACGGGCCTGAAGCCTTCCATTGGCGGCTTGGCGCTGCAGTTTTTCCCCTTGCGGATGGAGCTGAACGACGTGGTGGTCCACGGGCGGGAAGGCTCCGGGCAGGCGCCACTGGCGGTGATCCCGCGGGTGGAGCTCGGCATGCGTTGGGCCTCCCTCTGGCGGCGCGAGATCCGGCTGCAGCAGGTGACGGTGACGCGTCCGCGCTTTCACGTCTATGAGCTCGCGAATGGGGCATTAAATCTCCCTCTGGCGAAGCCGCCGGTATGGCTGACCGTGGCGGTACGTCAACTGACGATCCGCGGCGGCCAACTCGATTTTCAGGAGCGGACGGTACCGCTGGCGCTGGACGTGCAGCAGGTCCAGGTGCGCCTGCGGGGCGTAAGCGCGGCCGAGAAGGCGGGCTCACCGGCGCGCGCCGCCCTGCGCGGTGAGGTGGGGTTTTCCGATGCCGTGAGCGCGGCGCGGCTGCCCATGCAGCACATCCGGGCGTCGCTGCGCTTTACGTTTTGGTCCGATGCGCTGCGGCTGGACCAGGCGCGCGTGAGCGGGGCGGGATTGCAACTCAGCTTCGCCGGATGGCTGCGGCCCTTCGCCGCACCGGTCCTGCGCGGGCAGTACCAAGCCGTAATCGGTCTGTCCAGCCTGGCCGGGGATCTGCATGCGAAACGATCCTGGGCCGGGGCGGCGACGATCCGCGGGAGCGGAAACTGGTCGGCGCATGACTGGAACACGCAGGCGCAGGTACAGCTCAGCGGCGTTGCCGGACCGGCGGGCTGGGGCCGCTGGGACGGCAGCGCCACAGTCCAAGCCGGACCGGGCGGCTTGAGCATTCGCGATCTTACCTTGGCCGGCTTGGGCACGCGCATGCACTGGCAGGGCCAAGACCCCGCATGGAAGGGGCTGCGGTTGCAAGGCGAATTTCAGGGCTTGCGCCTGGCCGCGCTCGCTCCGCTCCTGCCGGCCGTCAAGCCGGGATCGGCGGCACGACCGTCCCTGGCGCCAGCCCTGTTGCGTAGCTTTGCGGCGACGGCAAGCGGAACGGGGCAACTGGGGTTCCAAGGACGAACGCTGGTCTCGGTACAACTGGCAATTCACCTGCAGCCGCACGGCAGCGGCGGGGCCCTGCCGCTGGGCGGTGAAGTAGACGCGCGGGTCAATCTCAGGCGGGGTTCCGTGCAGTTGGAGAAAGTGCAACTTCGCTCCGGATCGAGCCAGTTGCAGGCGAGCGGGGCGTTGGTGGGTGGGCGAGGGCAACTGCAGTTACATTTCGCGAGCAGTGCTATCAGCGCATTGCGTCCGGCTGTCGTAGCGGCGTACGCACGGCTGGAGCCGGGCCGTGCGCTGCCGGTGTTTGGCGGCGCGATGCAGGTGCAGGCGAACCTGGCGGGCAGCCTGAGCGCGCCGGTGGTCTCGGGCTCACTCCCGGCCACCGCGGCGAGCTGGGGGAATGGGCGGGCGGACACGCTGCGGGCGCAGGGCTCGGTGGGACCGGAGGCGCTGATCCTGGAGCACTTGCTATATCGCCGCGGCGGACAGAGCGTAGCAC
>JBOGKL010000402.1:0-3925 GCA_050745525.1 Terriglobales bacterium
AGTCGCCCTCCGGGAACGCGAGCTGTTTGCAGCCGTGGGGATCGAGCACCCGGTGGGAGAAGTAGCATTGGTCCTGCAGACTCAATTTCCAGAACGCGTGCAGGAACCGCTTCGGGTTCGCGCGGCAGATTTTGGCCGCCCAGTTGGCATAGTCGTTATGCGGGTCCGTGAACGCGATCTCGCCATACCGGATGAATTTGGCGAGCAGGTTGGGCCACAGTTTCAGCGCAGAGGCCGCCCTTTGATTCAGGTCCCAGTAGACCCGGCCGAGGACGTCGATGTCGGCCATGGTTTCGCTGGTGAACAGGAACGAGTCGGTGGAGGAGAGGCCGGTAGCCTCGGCGTCGTTTTTTGGCAGCGACCGGAGCAGGCCAAGGGCGGCTGCCCGGTCGGAGGGATTGATGGACGCCAGCTTCGAGTTGTAGGTAAGCATGGCGATTTCTCCGGGATTCCGGATTTGCCGGAACGCGGCATCGGCGCAGGCGACCGCCCGGCAACGCGCGATCGTCACCAGCGAAGGCGCATTCGCCTTCAACGTGCGCATCACGTCCACGGTGGTGGGGGGGCCCTGAGCCCCGGCAAAGCAGCCCAGCGCTAGGATCGAGGCCGCTGCCAGGCCGGCCCTCACTGGCTCCCCCCGTTCGCGCTGGTCTCGAGGAGGATCGTGAATACGCGCTGTGGCGCGGGCGCGGTCATGCCTGTCGCGGCTGCAAAGCCGGAGTATTGGTCCGTGCAGACGACGCTGCACCCCTCCGAGACCGGGACGCCGGTATAGTTGCCGCGCCCGGCGTGATGGATTTCCGCGTCGCTAACGAAGGGTGCGCCGGTGAGCGGGTCCGAGCCGCCGAGCGCGGGCACCTTCCGGCTGCCAAACTGCTCGCTTGAGAGCATGATCGCCGGGTACTCGCCGTGGTGCTTCACCAGCGCCCCCGCGTAGGTACCTGCCTGGATCGTCGCGTATTTGCCGCTGGAGGGCGTCGTCCTGATAAGGAAGGTGCCTCGCGGCTGGTTCGCGCCGCCCTTGTAGCTGGTGTAGACCTTCGCCGTGGCGTTGTAGTTCTGCTGGTTCTTCACGTTCTTGAACTGGTCGTTGTAATGGCCCTTCTTGTCCTTGGTCCGGTCCGCCACCACGACCGTCACCTTGCAGTCCGTTTGGGACGGGTCCTTCGCGCTGCAGGCGTTTTCGCCCGTAGGGTCGGTGAGGGTGGTTGGATTGTCCAGCGCGTAGGCGTACATATCCCAGTCCTGAGGGTTGACCTGGTGGTCCAACAAGGCGCCTCCGCCAGTTTGCACCACGCTGACGCCCAGCGCGGCAACTTGGAGACGCCCCGAGCGCCAGCGGGCGTCCGTTGCCGGCCGTCGAAGCCCAGCCGCAGCGACCAGCGGGAGCGTCCAGAATAGGGCGGCCGAGCCGCGCGGGTCCGGGGTCAGCCAGCCGCCCCAGGTCGAGGTGCAGTTCCTCGCGGGGAAGTGGTCCAGGCCGGTCCCGGCATCGTGCTGCTGGCCGGTGAATTGCAGTGGCGATGGATCGGCACTGCCCGTGCAGTTCAGATCGTCGCCGAAGGGCAGCGAGGTACCGGCGTCCTGTTCGTAGCCGTTCACGGTTGCCGTCAGGCGCTCCGTTCCCAGCCAATCGGAGTAGTCGAAGTCGGTCGTGCCGCTCACGTAGGTGCCGATATGGCGGCCAGAGGCGAAAGTTTCGCCGCGCAGCCAGTTTCCGTTTGGGTCCAACACCGTCGCCGCCTGGCCGGCGGGATCGTAGAGGTAGTATTTCGCCACGCCGCCGACAAGCATCTCTGGGCCGAACTTCCCGCGGAAATTCCCTTCCACCCGGCGGCCGTTTCCCGCCGGCTCCGCTGCGCTCCGGCTGGGGGCGTTGTACACGTATTGGATATTACCGCCGTCGGCGGAAGATTTGCCCCATTCTCGCGCGGAACGCCAGGACGCCGCCCAGGCTCAGCAGCGGAAACGGCGTGCCGCCGGGCACGAGGAACTGGCGCGCCTGCGCTAGGGCCGCCGCGATCTCGGCCGCGGCGGTTAATTGCTCATGCTCAGCTTTGGGTGTGCGGATGCGATAGCCCCTACTGCCGCATCCCGGGTTCAGGACTCGGGGCCCCGGCGGTACACGCAACCGCCGGAGGCGCCCCCGGCGGGGAGCGGGTTACGTTACCGTCTGATCCCCTTGGTCGGCTTCATGGGCGCCATTTTGCGCCTTTGCGCGGCTAGGGCCGCCCTAGCTTGCCTAAAGGCTGGCCCGCCGAGCCTAACCCAGCGGGCAAACCACTTGAATTCTTTCGGCCGCGCCTTGAGCTGGGAGGCGAGGAGCCGCGAAAACATCGGGTCTACCTCGACCGAATTGTAGCCGTCGTCCTGGTTGAGCGAGTCCCAGTCCGCCTTGTAGCCGAACAACTGCGACGCTAGAAAGAACCCTGGTAGGTATTTCGGGTGCGATGCGGACAGCGTTGCAAGGTCTGCGTAGTAGGATCGCAGTTCCTCCCTGGCCCCAACCGGGGCACCATCGCGGCAGCCACCCTCCGGCAACTCGTCCATCGGATAGACGGTGCCGTAGAAGCCCTCCATGTCACCTTCGGTCACCCGGGTTCCATCGCCCGTCATCCAGAGCAGCGACATAAAATCGCCGACCCCGCGCGGCATGGAATTCAGCAGTGCCTGGGCCCCACCCGGTGCGCCGAGCTGATACAGGCGCAGCGCACGAATCGCCTCCTCCGCGTAGCCGTCGCAACCCCTGTGATAGGCCCTTTCCAGTGCCACCAAGCTCGGCGCCTTCCCGAGCTGGTAGAGCCGCATGCAGCGGTCGCGTGCCTCGCAGGGGTCAGGAGCGCGTTTCCTCGCGCCCACCTGCGCCGCGCACAGCAGCGGCAGAGCCAGCGCGATGGCCACGGCCCACGCCCAGAGAACCCGCCGATTTCCGCCCATCAATTGCCTCCTCCCGAAGGGTGCTGATCCTCAAGTTCGTCAAGCCGGTTGCACCTCAAGGACTGGGACGCGCAGTATCCTTCTGCATTTTTAAACCAGTTACGAACGTCCAGCTGATTATTTTTCACCCGCAGATAGTGCAACGGCTCATTGGGGTGCTTGCGAAGCCATTCGTCTACGAACACCATTCCCTGATTACAGGTCCGCACACAGCCGCACGTGGCATGCTTCGGCCCCCCGCTGCTCGCTCGACCCCCGTGGACACCGGCACCCGACTCATTCTCGCCGAGAATCGCCTTGTGCCTAACGATGTGAATGATTCCGCCGGGACCGTAAGGGCCGTTCGGCGAACTGCCGAGGTGCATCAGTGCCCCATGCTGATCGCTAGGGCGGATTGCGTACCGCCCGTTGGCCAGCGGCCCGGCGCTGAGGATTTGGGTCTCGTCGTTCTGCACGGCGACATTGTTATACGCAGGCCACTTCCCGACCACCGCTGCGCCGTGGGCCACGAGGTAAATCACATGGGCGGAGCCCGCCGTGCCGCCCGAATAGGTGGCGATATGCCGCCCGCCGGCATCGGAATTTCCGAAGGAAATTCCAGGAGCAAAGAGCTCCCCCCGCAGCCAGTTTCCGTTTGGGTCCAGCACCGTCACCGCCCGGCCGGCGGGGTCGTAGAGATAGTCCTTCGCCGCGCCGCCGAGTCGCCCGGCCGCCCTGGCGCGGCTGGAGCCCCGGAACCGCCCGCTGGCCGCCACCAGCCGACGCTCCGCTGACGCTGCGGGGCGGACAATGCAGGGTGCCGTTATACTCGCAAGATGGCGCGGGATTTTTTGGCGGCGCTGCGCGACCGGGTGCTAGTCGCCGACGGGGCCATGGGCACCATGCTCTACAGCCGCGGCATCTTCATCAACCGCTGCTCTGACGAACAGAACCTCTCCCAGCCGGGGCTGATCCGGGAAATCCACCAGAGCTACGCCCAGGCGGGAGC
>JBOGKL010000403.1:0-7638 GCA_050745525.1 Terriglobales bacterium
AGGTTAGCGCGCTAGGCATTTTATTGATCACGGGCGCCCAGCGCGGCTTTGCCGCGCGGCCCGCTCTCTAAGGCCGCGAGACCGCTGCGCCGCGCCCTGGTAAGGGCGGGGCAGAAGGTAGGCGCGCGAGTCACGGCGTTACTTTGGCATTGGCCGGGGTCTGTGCGCGCCGCGAAGGAAGGGAACTGCCCTGCTTCGCGCTGCGCGCTACGCAGGGTGCCACCGCCTGCGGCGGTGGCAGTGGCACAATGGGGTGTGGATTCAGAGGCACTCCGCGCCCTGCTCGACAGAGTGGCGAAACAGGAAGTTACACCCGCAGCCGCGGCTCAGGAGCTGCGGCGCTGGCCGTTCGAGGATTTGGGGTTTGCGCGCGTGGATCATCACCGCGGTGTAAGGCAGGGGGCGGCGGAGGTGATTCTGGCGCAGGGGAAGACGCGCGAGCAGGTGGTTGCGATCGCGCGCGCCGTCGCGCGCGAAGCGCCGAACTTGCTCATCACGCGAGCCGACCGGGCCACCGCAGACGCCGTGCGCGAGGCGCTGCCCGAGGCCAGCTATAACGAGACGGCGCGGACGATCGCGGTGCAGAGGGCGGCGGCGGCGCGCGGGAGCGGGACCGTGCTGGTGGTTTCCGCCGGGACCAGCGACTTGCCTGTGGCGGAAGAGGCTGCCATCACGGCGGAGATGTTCGGCGGTCCGGTCGAACGGCTGTGCGATTGCGGCGTGGCCGGGCTGCATCGGCTGCTGGCCGAGGTCGAGCGGCTGCAGCGCGCAAGGGTGGTCATCGTCGTGGCCGGAATGGATGGCGCGCTGCCGAGCGTCGTCGGCGGGCTCGTGGCCGCGCCCGTCATCGCCGTGCCGACCAGCGTCGGCTATGGCGCCAGCCTCGGCGGCATCGCCGCGATGCTGACCATGCTGAACTCGTGCGCCGCCAACGTCGTGACCGTGAACATTGATAACGGGTTCGGGGCTGGCTTCGTTGCCGCCGCCATCAACCGGCAGCCATAATTGAAAGCAGGATGTATGAGAATGGCCTAGAGCGGCAAGCGCATGAGGCCGCGGCGCTCGCGGGATTGAACGACAGGCGCATCATTCCCGCAGCAGCCGCCGGCGGAGAAGACGGGGGCGAGAGCCTGAAGGCGCGGTTGGCGCGCGGGGCGCTGAGCGAGACGGAGGCCATTGGGATTGCCATCGAGCTGGCTTCGATTCTCGAGAAGCCGCACCGGCTGGGGATCGTGCACGGCGGGCTTACGGCCGAGAGCGTGTGGTTGGGGCCGGAGGGTAGCGTCCACTTGCTGAATTTTGGCAGCGCCACCGGCGACTATTCGAATGTGCCGCTCGATCCGCGCGCGGATCTGTACGACGCGGGGCGGGTGCTCGAGGCCATGCGCACGCCGGCGCTGCGGAGGGCCGCGCGGCGATGCCGCGAGCGGAATCCGAATCAAAGATTTCAATCGGCCGGGGCGCTGCGCGAAGAGCTGGAGCGGGTGCGGGAGAAGGCGGCGCGCGGAGGGTTTCGGCCTCCGGCAAAGCAAGTGCTGGCGCTGGCGGGAGCCGTCGTCGTGATCGCCGGGATCGCGACGTGGCGCGTGGCTATGCGGGCGCCCGCGGGCCCTCCGCCGGCGCCTCAACTCAGCTTCCGACAGGCAACCTATAGCGCCGATATCGTCTCCGCCGCGCTCTCACCCGACGGGCGGTATCTCGCCGCCGTACATCGCGATGCGGATGGGGATTCGCTGTATCTGCGTGCGCTTGAGGGGAACCGGGAAGAGCAGATTGTGGCGCCGGGCAACGGTTGCTGCGCCGATCCGAGTATTGCGCCTGATGACGGGGAGGTGGTGTTTCTGGGCGGCGGGAAGCTCGAGGCGGTGGCGCGCGGCGGCGGGGTCGTGCGCACGCTGGCCGCGGGCGCGGAGAGCGGAGCGGGTTTTTCACCCTCCGGCAGGCGGATCAGCTATGTCGCCGGAGGGGCGTTGATGACGGCCGAGGGGGACGGCTCGCGGTCGAGTGTGCTGCTGCCTTCCGGATTCGCTCCGGTGACGCCGGCGTGGTCGCCCGACGGCGAGCACATCGCCGCCGTTCGCGGGCAGGCGCTGGAGGTGATTGCGCTCGCCGACGATAGCGTGCGCGCGCTCCCTGACCGGCGCGGGGCCCCGCTCGGCGGCGTCACGAGCCTCGCTTGGCTGCCGAGTGGGCGGGGATTGATCGTCACCGCGGGCAAGCAAGTGTGGCAGATTGCCTGGCCCGGCGGCGAACGGAGCCAGCTCACCAATAGCAGCGACGGGTATACCCATGCCAGCGTGGCGCTCGACGGCATGCTGGCCGTACTGCACGGGGCGCCGGAGGCGTCGCTGTGGGCGCAGAAGATGCCGCGCGGGCCGCTAGTCGAAATGCCGGGCGGGCAGATGACGCGCAACGGGGCGAACGGCGTGGCGTGGACCGCTACCGGGGAGATCATCACGACGCGAGTGTTTCATCATGACCACCAGTTTTGGATCGAGAACCCGGCCCGCAGCACCGCTGCTCCCATCCCGCTGAAAGGGCCGGAGGGAACCCTGCTCGCGCCAGTGGTCGCACCGGATGGGATGCTCGTGTTCCAGGTGCGCGACGGCGGGAAGACCAGACTCTGGCGCGCCAGGATGGACGGCAGTGACGCGGCGCCGCTGGCGAGCGGGGATCCAGATGCCGCGTTTTGGCAGAAGCATCGCAGTGGGATGGTGTCGGCATTCATCCAGCGCCAGGGCTCGGTCGAGAATATCTGGGCGCAGATGCCAGGCGGCGGGGCGCCGCGGGAGCTGACACACTTCCAGGAGCAGGGGATTTTCAGCTTTGCGTTTGCGCGTGACGGGCGGCTGGCCCTAAGCCGCGGTAGCCAGAACACGAACGTCTGGCTGGCGAGCGGGATTCCACCTCGGAAGCACTGAAAGTACACTACAATCTGCTGACATGGAGCGATACGAAGTCTTCGAGCGCCTGGGAGCGGGCGGCCTGGGCGAGGTCTATCGCGCCCGCGACTCCAAGCTCAACCGCTTCGTGGCGCTGAAGTTTTTGCCGCCGGAGGCGAGCCTGGCCGCGCGCGAGAGGGTTGAGCGCGAGGCACAGGCGGTGGCGGCGCTGAACCATCCTCATATTTGCACGCTGCACGAGACGGGAGAGGATAACGGGCGCCCTTTTCTGGTGTTGGAGTTGCTCGAGGGTGAAACCCTGCAGGCGCGGCTGGCGCGCGGGCCCGGGCTGGGGCTTTCGGAGGCCTCCGGCTTGGCGTGGTTGCCTGATAGCCGAGGCGTGCTGCTGACAGCCAGCCGGCCATCCGGGGCGCCGCCGCAGGTCTGGGAGTTCACGGTGCCAGGCGGCAAGCTCGTGCAGTTGACCCATGACCTGCAAGGCTACAGCACGGTCACGGCCGCCGCGAACGGCACGCTGGCGTTGGTGCATCCGGACCCGCAGTATTCGGTTTGGGTTCAGTCAAAACGCGGTGGGCCGTTCCAGGCGATTCCCGGCGGCGGCGGCAGCCAGGATGGCGTGGGCGGACTGGCGTGGACGCCACAAGGCAGGATCTTGAGCATCCAGACTCCGGGAGGCCGCAGCCAGTTTTGGCTCGAGGGCGGATCGAATCCGCCGCAGCCCATCGCTGTACCGGATCTGCCGTCGTCCGCGACCGGCCCTGTGGTCGCGCCCAACGGCCAGATCGTCTTCGTGGACATGGACCCAAGCGTCCTGTACCGGGTGAATTTGGACGGGACTGGGCTGAGGCAGCTCGCGCCTGGAATGGCCGCGTTTTTCGCGACCCTGGTGCAAGACGGCAAAGGCGTGGCGTTTATGAGCGGCCGTACGGTCAACCACATCTACCAGCAGCCACTGGCGCTGGTGCCCTTGGCGGGCGGCACGCCGCGCCAGGTGTCGCGATTGAATCTTTATGCCGATTACCTGCTGACGCTGCCCGGCGGGAAGCGGGTGCTCGACGCATCCAGTGATCCGCAGCAACCAGGCAAGAGCGTGGTCGAAGAAGTGGCGCTGGACGGAGCGCCGCCGGTTTTGGTGAAACCGCGGGCTGGCGGCATGCGTGTTCCTTTTGCGCTCACTCCGGATGGACGCCCGCTCGCGGGCGTAATGTGCAAGGGAAACGTGTGTAACATCTGGGCCGCGCCGCTCGACGGCGGCGCGCCGTACGCGATCACGCATTTTAGCGACCAGCAAATCGCCGCGTTTGCGTTTGCGCCGGATGGGCGGCTGGCGGTGAGCCGCGGCGAAAACAACGATAATGCGGTGCTGGCGACGGGACTGGGAGGGAAGAAGTGAAGCTGCCGCGGGAGATGGGGGCGTTCGAGATTGTGGAACGGTTGGGGGCGGGCGGGATGGGCGAGGTGTTCAAGGCCCGCGACCGCAGGCTGGGGCGATTTGTCGCCATCAAGTTTTTGCCCGAGGCCGCGGGCGCGACCGCGCGGGAGCGGTTTCAGCGCGAGGCGCTGGCCATTGCCGCGCTGAACCATCCCAACATCTGCACGCTGCACGAGGCGGGCGAGGATCAGGGGCAGCCGTACCTGGTGATGGAACTGCTCGAGGGCGAGACGCTGCATACGCGGCTGCAGAAGGGGGCGGTGCCGCTGGCGCAGATCGAGCAATGGGGTGCGGAGATTGCCGATGCGCTGCAGGCGGCGCATGCGAAGGGGATTCTGCACCGGGACCTGAAGCCGGGGAACATCTTTATCACTGAGCGCGGAGCGATGAAGGTGCTGGATTTTGGGCTGGCGCAGTTCGCGCTGGCTGCGGCGGCCGATGCCGAGGCGCCGACCATCACTACGCCTGGCGCGCACATGGGGCCGCTGACGACGCCGGGGACGACGATGGGCACCTATGCCTATATGTCACCGGAGCAGGCGCGAGGGGAAGCGACGGATGCGCGCAGCGACGTTTTCAGCCTGGGGGTGGTGCTGTACGAGATGGCGGGCGGGAGGGCGCCGTTCCAGGGAAGGACGACGGCCGACCTGACGGCGCAGATTTTGATGCTGACACCGCCGGCGCCGAGTTCGCTGCGGGCGGAGATACCGGCGCGACTCGATGACATCATCGCGCAGTGCCTGGAGAAAGACCCGGCGATGCGGTTTCAATCAGCCGGCGATGTGCGGATCGCCTTGCGGCGGCTGCAGGCGCCGAGTTCGGGAACAGCCTCGGCGGCGTCTGTTCCCGCATTTCAGAAGCCTCGCGTTCAGCGCCCTTGGTTATGGCCAGCCGTAGCTGTCGTGATTATTGCCGCGGCCGCGATTGCCTTCTGGAGTCAAAAGACACCCGCGCCTGCGCCGAAGCTGAGCTTCCGTCAGCTTACGTTCAGCGGCGATGTCGCCGATGCCGCCATCTCGGCGGATGGGCGGTTTTTGGCGGAGGTACACCTGGACCCGGATGGGACCTCGCTGCACCTGCTGTCCATTGCCAACGGGAGCGACGTGCAGATCGTGCCGCCGGGGAACGGCTGCTGCCAGGACCCGACGATTGCTTCCGACGATAGCGTGGTCTATTTCGTGGCCGATTCCAGGCTGGAATCGGTTCCCGTGCTTGGCGGGATAGTACATGACATCGCCTCGCCGGTGTGCAGCGGAGCGGGGGTATCCCCTGATGGGGGCCAGATCGCCTACGTTGTGCAGGCGCCGAACAATCTTACCCGTCTCATGCTTGCCAAACCAGATGGCTCGCAAACGCGGGTGCTGTCAGAAACCACACCGGGCAACGACTACGACGGGTTGTGCTGGACAGACATTTTCAACCCCGCCGCACCCGCCTGGTCGCCTGACGGGCGGCACATTGCGGTCGAGTTGGGCACGACGGCGGGGAACGGGCTGCCTGCGATCGGTATCGTGGCGACCGCAAACGGGGCAACGAAGCTGATTGCGCCGGGGAACTTTCGGGGGTTTGCCAACATCGCCTGGCTGCCCAACGGTTCGAGCCTGGTGGCGAGCGCGCCGGGCGGGTTTGGAAAGCCGCTGGAAGTGTGGAAATTTTCCTGGCCGGGCGGGGCGCAGACGCAACTTACCAGCGATCTGCAGGGCTATACGAACGTGACCGCGGCCGCCAATGGGGATTTGGCACTGCTGCACAGCGATCCACAAGCTTCGCTTTGGGTGCAGGCGAAACCCGGCGGGACCTTTACCCAGTTGCCCGGCGGCGGCGCCGATCGAGACGGTACCAGGGGCGTGGCCTGGACGCCCACAGGACAATTGGTCACCGCGCGGGATTACAACGGCAGCTTTCAGCTTTGGGCGGAAAGCGCCGACGGTTCCGAGGCGCGGGAGTTGGCGTTGCAGGGCGCAACCGGACATGCCATTGCTCCTTTCGTTGCGTCCGACGGGAAGGTCTTTTTCAGCGTGGTGGCGCAGGGATTTGGGCGCATCTGGCGCGCCAATGCCGATGGGAGCGGCGCGGTGCCTCTCACCGAACCCAACCCTGTGTGCTGCAACCTTGGCTTCATTCGCGGCGGGAGTGAGGTTGCGTTTGAGTTCGAGGACAAGAACGGAAACCAGACGGAGTGGGAGGTTCCGGCGGCGGGGGGCGCGGCGAAGCCAGTGTGGCCGCATTTCGTAGGTTCCGTGGGGAATGTCAGCTCGCCCGACGGAATGGAGTTGCTGGAGGCGGCACGACCGAGCTTCGTGATTTTGCACCTGGACGCCGCCGGGCGTGTCACGTCCACCTCGCCGGTGGCGTTGAACCCGAAAACCATGTTCGCGCACTATGCCTTTACCCCGGACGGCCGCGCCATCACCTACGTGCTTCGCCGGGGGTCGGCGGAGAACCTATGGGCGCTGCCGCTGAATGGCAGCAAGCCGTACACGCTCACGCATTTCAAGGTTCTCAGCATTCGCCGGTATGCGTTTTCGCGCGATGGACGGCTGGCCATCAGCCGCGGGAGCATGAACACCGACGTGATTCTGGCGACGGGTTTGGGCGGCGCGAAACAATAAAAAAGCGCGCGACGGGCGCCGGGCCGTGAGCCGGAGAAGCTAGAACACCGACGTTTGGTTCGCCAGCGGCATCCCAGCCCGCGAGTGCTGAAACTACACTACAATTCACTGACATGGAGCGATACGAAGTATTCGAGCGCCTGGGAGCGGGCGGCATGGGCGAGGTCTATCGCGCCCGTGATTCCAAGCTCAACCGCTTCGTGGCGCTGAAGTTTCTGCCGCCGGAGGCGAGCCTGGCCGCGCGCGAGAGGTTTGAGCGCGAGGCACAGGCGGTGGCGGCGCTGAACCATCCTCATATCTGCACGCTGCACGAGACGGGAGAGGATAACGGGCGTCCGTTTCTGGTGCTGGAATTGCTGGAGGGGGAAACGCTACAGGCGCGGCTGGCGCGCGGAGCCCTGGCCGGGGATGCGCTGCTGGAGGCGGCGCTGGAGATCGCCGAAGCGCTGGATGCGGCGCACAAGCGCGGGATCCTGCACCGGGACCTCAAGCCCAGCAATATTTGGGTGCTGCCGGGCGGACATATCAAAGTGCTCGATTTCGGGTTGGCGCGGCTGACCGGCGATGCGCTTTCGGAGGCGGCGACGGTGGCGGGCGAGGGGGCGCTGCTCACCTCGCCGGGCATGGCCGTGGGCACGGCGCCGTATATGTCGCCGGAGCAGGCGCGGGGCGAGGCGCTCGATGCGCGCTC
>JBOGKL010000404.1:0-5170 GCA_050745525.1 Terriglobales bacterium
GCCCAAAAACCAGGCGCCCATGGTGATGCCGCGCGCGCTCTCGGGCACCAGTTGCGAGACCATGGAGAAACCGAGCGCGCTCATGAGCAACTCGCCCAGCGACTGCGCCGCGTAGCCGGCCACCAGCCACCAGGGCGAGACCACGCCGGCCACGGCGGTGAAGCTGCTGGCGGCGTAGAGGAAAAAGCCCAGGGCGAGCAGATAGAGCCCGGCCGTGTACTTCACGGCCATGGAAAAATCCCCGTGCCGCGTGCGCGCCATGCGCTGATAGAGCCAGGCCAGGGGCAGCGCCAGCAGCACCAGCCAGAACTGGTTAAGGTCCTGAAACTGCGCCGGCTCGACCGCCACGCCGAGCAGCGCGTGATGGACGTTGTGGTAGGCGAACAGCGTGAGCGAGGTGTAGATCTGCTGGTTGAAGATGGCCCACACGATCGAGAGCACCGTGAACACCAGGCAGGCCCAGATGCGCTCGCGTTCCCGCCGCCCGCGAGAGCGGGAGAGCAGGTGGGCGAAGACCCAGGCGATCAGCGCCACGAACACCACCACCATGCCGCGGCCGGCCTGGGGATGGCGGATGACCTCGGCCAGCGCGAACACGCCGGCAACGCAGGCGGCGAGCACGGCGGCGATGCGGGCGAGCGGCACCTTCTTGAAATCGGGCGCGGTGCCGTAGGGGCGCATGTACTTGCGCCAGACGCCGTAGTTCACCAGGCCCGCCGTCAACCCCAGGGCGCTGACGCCGAAGGCCAGATGCCAACTGTCGAGGCGCAGGCCGGCGATCGTAAAACTCCACGCCGGGTGATCCTTGATCCAGGGCTCGAGCAGAATCGAGACGAAGGCGCCGATGTTCAGCGACATGTAGTAAATCGTGAACAGGATGTCGAGCCGGGTGCGATCGTCGCCGTAGAGGCGCGAGACGAGGTTGTTGGGGTTGACTTTGAACAGGCCGTTGCCGACGGCGATCAAGCCCAAGGCGGGGAAGAAGGCGTCGGCGAGCGGCAACGCCAGCACCAGGTAGCCGAGGCCGAGCGCGGCGGCGCCGAGCAGCAGCGTGCGCCGCGCGCCCAGGACGCTGTCGCCCAGCCATCCGCCCACCATGGGCATGGCGTAGACCAGGGCGGAGAAGGCGCCCCAGATCACATCGGCGCGCGCGTCGGCCCAGCCCAGGCGCTCGACCATGTAGAGCACCATGATCGAAGCCATGCCGTAGTAGCCGAAGCGTTCCCAGATCTCGATGGCGAACAGGACGGCGAAGGCGCGGCGCGGATGCGCCGGGGCGGCCGGGGCTTGCGTTGGGCGGGCGCCTACGACGGCAGCGTCATGCCCTGGGGGTTGATCGCGCATACCGGCATCTGGGAGGTATTGAAGGCGTAGGCGATGCGCCCGCGGTGGTCCACCAGGATCAGGCCCGCGTCGCCGGGGGCGTTGCGGGCCAGCTCGTCGAGCGCGGCCTGGGCGGCGGCCTGCGCATCGCCGCCGCCGGCGTAGCGAAAGGCGGCGAGGCGGGCCAGCGTCATGCGGATGATCTGCTCGCCGTGGCCGGTGCAGGAGACGGCCAAATGCCGGTCGGCGTAGGTGCCGCAGCCGATGAGCGGGGTATCGCCGACGCGGCCGGGCAGCTTGCCGGTCATGCCGCCGGTGGAGGTGGCGGCGGCGAGGCGGCCTTGGGCATCACAGGCGACGGCGCCCACGGTGCCATGCTCGTTTTCCCAATCCTGGCGGCGGCCGGGGACGACAAGCTCGCCCGGTGCGCAAAAGGTGAACCCCTGGGCGGCGGCAAAGCGCACCGCGCCCTCGCCGCACAGCAGTACGTGCGGGGAGGCTTCCATGACGCGCCGCGCGAGGCGCACCGGATGCAGCAGGCCGCGCACGCAGGCGACGGCGCCGGCGGCGAGTGAGGACCCATCCATGATGGAGGCGTCGGTTTCAATCTCGCCGTCGGCGTTGAGCACCGAGCCGCGGCCGGCGTTGAACTGAGGCAGATCCTCGAGGCGCTCGACCGCGGCGGTGACGGCATCAAGCGCCGTGCCGCCCTGCTCGAGCACGGCCCAGCCGGCGGTGGCGGCCTCTTGGACGCCCGAGCGGCGCTCGGCGTGGGTGGCTGCATCCACGCGGCCGCAGCCGCCGTGGATGAGGATGATGGGCTCGGCTTTTTGACTCATTGCGGCCAATCCGCGGCGATGGCTTGGCGGGTCTCCTCGACGCCGGCTTTCCAGACCGCCTCCATGACGTGGTCGGGCATTTGGTAGACTCCGCCGAGGTTGCCGTCGCCGATATCCTGGCGCACGCGCTGCGGGCCGAACATACGCATTTTGCCCATATCGAGCACGGGCTTGCGCTGGTCGGGATAGGAGCGACCCTTGAGGCGCGTCCAGGGGAAATTCTCGAGCCAGGAGGCGTGGCCGGCGACCTTGTCGGCATCCATCACCTTGGCCCAGGTGACGGGCGCATTCCACCAGTTGTGCCACTTGACGCACACGCCGGGGCGGCCGGCGAGGGCCGAGACCACCGGCTGCTGGGCGAAGCTGTTGCCGCCGTGGCCGTTGACGACGACGATACGCTTGAGACCGTGGGCGATGAGGCTGCTGAGAATGTCGTGCAGCAGGTTGAGATAGGTGCCCGGGCGCAGCGAGACAGTACCGGGGAACCCCATGAAGTAGGGCGTGACGCCGTAGGCAAGGGCAGGGAAGACGGGCACGCCCAACGGGGCGGCCGCTTCGAGCGCGACGCGTTCGGCCAGGATGGCATCGGTGGCCAGGCTGAGGCCGCAATGCTGTTCGCAACTGCCGATGGGCACGACGGCGCGATCATCGCGCCGGAGATAATCTTCGATGTCCTTCCATGCGCATTCGCTGATCTTCACGCTCGGTTCTCCTGTGGTGGCCGCGATCAGTATGCCAGCAGCTCGAGGGCAGTTGCCAGTAGCCAGCCGGGTTGCCTGGTGCCTAACGCGGGGTCGCTCCCGTCCATGATGGTCATTTCCGCACTGGCGCGGCCAGGCTGTCCGCGGTGAAGCGGGCCAAGTCGCGGATGAGGGGAGCGAGCGCGGCCTGCTTTTCCGGTGCCGGCAGCGACAGGTGGTGCTCCAGCCGCGCCTCCATCCCGCGCTGTTCGGCCGCCGGGGCGGCAAGGTGCTGGAACAGCAGGCGGTGCGCGCCATGGCGCTCGATGAGATCCAGCGCCTCGAGCATGTGCCGGTGCGACGTACCCTCCCAGATGGCCAGGATCATGGCCTCGCGCAGCCAGCGCTCGACCCGGAACTCCTGCAGCACGCCGGCGCCGCCGTGGACCTCGATCGCCCATTGGGCGGTGGCCACGGCCAGCGCCGCCGTCCAGTATTTGGCCAGATGAGTCACCAGGCGGAACATGTAGTAGCGCTCCGGATAGGGGGGCGTTTGCCGCCACAGCTCGTCGAGCAACCGGACGGCAAACCAGGCCAGGCGCGAGGCCGCGCGCAGTTGCCGCAGGCGCGTGTCGAACTGGCGGCGTAACAGAGGATGCGCGAAGATCGGCGCGCCGAAGGCGGTGCGCTGGCGCGCGTAGGCGTAGGCATCGGCCAGGGCGCGCTGGGCCAGCGCCACGCTGGCGATGCTGTTGGCGGTGCGCGAGAGGTTCAAGACCTCGAGCAGGTGGTAGAAGCCGTCTTCGGCGCGGCCCAGCGGCCAAGCCTCGCTATCACGGAGTTCGATCTCGCCGGTGGGCACCGAGCGGGTTCCGATTTTGTCCTTGAGGCGGCGGATGCAGTAATTATGCTCTCCGCCGCTGCCGCGGCGGGGCACCAGATACAGGTTCAAACCGCGCACGGTGCGCGGCGCACCCTCGCGCCGTGCCGCCACCAGCGCCAGATCGGCGCCGGCGTTGCTGGCGAAGTATTTATCGCCGCTGAGACGCCAGCGCGCCCCCTCCGGCCGCGCCAGCGTATCCACCGCGGCGCCCAAGTCCGAGCCGCCCTTGATTTCCGTCATCCACGTCGCGCCCTGCCAGGCGGGCCGCTCGCGTTCCAGCAGCGGCGGCAAGAACCGTTCCTGCAGCTCGGAGGCGCCGTATTTGGACAGCAGCGCCGCCGTGGCCAGAGATACGGTATACGGGCAGGCGAGGCCGGCGTCATGGAAAGCAGTGATGAACAGCAGGCGGAAGGAGGGCCGCAGCGAAAGCGCGGGCTCGGCAAAGGCACGCCAGACCACGCCGGCCTGGTAACCCCGCTGCAGCAGGCGCCCGTATTCGGGTGGGTACAGGATTTCGTCTACGCGCCGGCCGCGGAGGTCAAACATGCGCAGCCAGGGCGTGCCGGCACGATCAACCGCGTCGGAAATGGCCTGGCCCTCCCCGCCAAGCCAGGCATCGTATTCGCGCAGCCAAGGCTCGCACTCGGCCGTGCCCGGCGGCTCCAGCCAAGCCAGCGGCGTCTCCAGCAGGTCGACGTTCATTGTTGCGCTCAGTATAAAGCCGGGGTTCGACCTCGGTTCTGCGGTATATTTCACCGTTGGGTATCGGAGAGGGAGATTCGTCGCGCCATGTCGAAAACAAAATGGGTATTGCTGCTTGCCGCCCTGGGTCTGATCCTCCCGGCGGCCTTGGGGGCGCAGGTGCCGGCGGCGCGGCTGGCGCAGGCGATGCGCTGGCGCAGCGTGGGTCCCTATACGGGTGGGCGAGTGACGACGCTGGCGGGCATCGCCTCGCGGCCGAATGTGTTTTTCATGGGCACGGCCGGGGGCGGGGTGTGGGAGACGACCAACTACGGGAATAGCTGGCGCAATATCTCGGGGAAGTACTTTAAAGACGGCAGTGTCGGGGCCATGGCCATTGCGCCGTCGAACCCTGAGGTCATGTATGTCGGCACGGGCGATTCGGCTCCCCGCAACACGGTGGTGACGGGCGCGGGGATGTACAAGTCCACCGATGGCGGTAAGACGTGGCAGTTCATCGGGCTGGGCGAGACGCACATCATCAGTTGGATTGTCGTGGACCCCGCCAACCCGGACGTGGTCTACGTCGCCGCGCTGGGGCACCTGTTTGGGCCCAACCCGGAGCGGGGTGTTTTCAAATCGAGCGACGGCGGCAAAAGCTGGAAGAAGGTTCTCTACGTCAACGACCACACCGGCGCCATCACGCTGGCCATGAACCCCGAGAACCCGCAGGTCGTCTACGCCGGCATGTGGCAGATGCGGCG
>JBOGKL010000405.1:0-4313 GCA_050745525.1 Terriglobales bacterium
ACGGGGTGCGCGCGGCTCGGGCCATGGCGCGCACGACGGCGCGGCTGCTCGATTGCCCCGAGGAGCAGGTCTTAGTGGGTTCGACCGGCGTCATCGGCCAGCCGCTGCCGGTGGAAAAGATCCTGGAAGCGCTACCGCAATGGGTCGGCAAGGACGATACGCTGCTGGCGGCGGCCCACGCCATCCGCACCACCGATACCTTTGCCAAGGTGGCCGGCGCATCCTTCCGCGATCGCGGGCGGATTTTCCGCGTGGCCGGCATCGCCAAGGGATCAGGCATGATCCATCCCCGCATGGCCACCATGTTCGGGTTTCTGTTCACCGACGCCCCGCTCACGCCGGCGGCCTGCGACCGCGCTCTGCGCAGCGCGGTGGAGGCATCGTTTCACCGCATCAGCGTGGATGGCGACACCTCGACCAACGATACCGCCGCGCTGTTTGCCTCCGGCACCGGGCGGCGGCTGAGCCCGGCCGGCGTCCGGAATTTTGAAAAGGCACTGCTGGACGTCGCCCAGTCGCTCGCCCGCCAGATCGTGCTCGACGGCGAAGGCGCGCGCCACTTCGTCACCCTCGATGTGACCGGCGCGCGCACCCTCGCCGACGCCGACCGCGTCGCCCGCGCGCTGGCTCACTCGCCGCTGGTCAAGACCGCGCTCGCCGGCGCCGACGCCAACTGGGGCCGCGTGCTCTCGGCCGCGGCCTGCTGCGGCGTGGCCTTCGATCCCGAGCGCGCCTCGATCTGGTTCGGCGGTCTGCCTGTGTACGCCCGCGGCCGCGCTCTGCCGTTCGATGAGGCCGAGGCCAAGCACCGGCTCGAACGCTACGAGGTGACCGTGCGGATTCACCTGGGCGCCGGCCGCCGGCGCGCCTGGATGTGGACCTGCGATCTCACCGAGGGCTACGTCCGCATCAACGCCGCCTACCGTACTTAATTTGAGCTACCATGGGGCCAATGCCGCGGCCCCTGATCCCCGATAAGCTGTACTTCAAGATCGGCGAAGTGGCGCGCCTGGCTGGCGTCGAGCCTTACGTGCTCCGCTTCTGGGAGGGCGAATTTCCGGCACTGCGGCCGGGCAAGAGCCCCACCGGCCAACGCCTCTACCGCCGCCGCGAGGTCGAGCTGGCGCTGCAGATCAAGTCGCTATTGCACGAGCAGGGCTTCACCATCGCCGGCGCCCGCAAAAAACTCAAGACCGAACACGACGGCAAGCGCGCCCAGGCGCCTCTGCCGTTGAACTCGGGTCGCGACCACGAGCTGCTGCAAAAGGTCCGCGCCGAGCTGGCCGCCATCGCCGAGCTCCTCGACCGCCGCGTCCCGGGATAGCGGAATGCAAGTCTTGTGGTTGCCGCTCTCGGTCCTAGTTATCGGACCCTCTGCGCTCATCAGAGCGTACAGGGTCCGCTCCAAAGCCATGAGGGCCCTTGCGGAGGAGCAGTGCTTTCAGTACCTCGGGCGTGAACAACACGTGCCCATGCCGTCGGAGGACTATAGGGCGCGGTCGTTTAACGCGATCGAGGGCAAGCTTGCCGGGACGCGGCTGTTCATATTCGACGCGGCGAACCGCGGCCGCTATTACACCTACGTTGCTCTCCGAGGTGCCGTGGAATTTCCGGTCTGTGAGAATCGCGAAAAGGTGATGGAATTTGAGGGCTGGACGTATTTTTACCAACATGCGCGATTCCTCGCCATCGCGGGATTGAGCGTCGCGCGGCTTGGCACCGTGCTTGACGGCTTGCGTCCCTGTGACAGCCGGAGCGGTCCGCCATTCCGCGCCCCCGCGTTCCTCGATCCCCGCGTGCTAGACTAGCCCTACCCCATTTTTCCTGCCTTTTCGCCGGTTTCGGGACGTAGCGCAGCCCGGTAGCGCACTTGCTTGGGGTGCAAGGGGTCGCGAGTTCAAATCTCGCCGTCCCGACCAACCTCGCCGGCGCGAATACACTCTTTACGGTTCTGCAGCTCCACGATCGGGGGCCAGAACGGTTACTCGCTGGCATCGCGCAAAATGGGCGATACCAAACCCCGGCACAACCGCCGGGTTCTCCAGCCTTTTTTATCATAAGAATGATATAAATAGGGCGATGCGTGGCAGAGGAGCGTGACCATGAAGTTCACGGCGCTCGGGTTGACGATGTGTTTGGCGGTGCCGCTTGCGGCACAGGGACGTAGGCCGCAGATGCCGGCGCAGACGCGCCAGGCGATCACGCTCGATCTGGCCGGACAGGGCGCACGCGCCCGCCGGCTCTGGCAAAAGGAAATCAACACCGCCGCCACGCCCACGGCGCGCGCCGCCGCCGAACGCAACATGGCCATGTCCTGGGCCTTCAGCGGCAACTGCGCGCAAACGGCGGCTTACGAAACCAGGGTCATCGCGTACTGGAAAACCCACGAGTCGGCCCAGCCCCACAATGCCTTTTATCAGGAAGGCGAAATGGCCGATGAGGCCGCGGCCGTGTGCATTGACCTGGGCAACACGAGCGCCGCGGCACGCCTGTACAAGCTCGGCCACGATCGCGGCCTGCTCGAGCCCGATATTCCCGCCGGGCGCCGCGATCTATGGAATTACCGCTATCAGCATGCCTTGGCACGTCTGGCAGCACGTCGCGGCAAGCACGCCACCGCCGTCCGCGAGGTCGCGGCAGCCCGGGCCACGCTTGCTCAAATGCAAGGCGACGATGCCAAGCTCTACCAGCAGCAGGGCGCCTTCCTGCCTTACCTTGAAGGCTACGTCGCCTACTACGCGGGTGACTATCCGACCGCGCTACGTGATTTTCAGCAAGACAAACGCCACGATCCCTTCCTGGCCTGCATGCTCGGCCTGACGTATGAAAAGCTGCACCAGCCCGCGCAGGCCCGCGCGGCGTACGAGGAAGCCGCCAAAACCCGCGCCCACAATCCTCCCGCCGCGTTCGCCATCCCCTTCACCCGCAAAAAGCTACGAGCCCAATAGCGTTGACCATGGTCTGACCATGGTACGATTAGGCATGGAGGAGATTCCCATCTCCAAGTTCAAGGCGACCTGCCTGGCCGTGCTGGAGCGGGTACGCAAGACGGGCGAGCCGGTTCTGGTGACGCGCTTTGGGCATCCGGTCGCTGAGATTAACCGCCCTTCAGAAGCCAAGTTCCGCAGGTTGGGCAGCATGGTGGGCACGGGCAAAATTCTTGGCGACATCGTATCCCCGGCATTTGACGAGAGTGATTGGGACATGTTCCGTTGAACCTGCTGCTGGACACACACATTTGGCTGTGGCGGGAACTCAGCCCGGATCGGGTTCCGGCTTGGGCGGCTCCCTCGCTCACCAACCCGGAAAATGAGCTTTGGTTGTCGCCGTTGAGCACTTGGGAGTTGGTGCAGCTATGCCAGCGGGGCCGAATCAGGTTAGATTCACCTTGGCCGGAGTGGGTAGCCGCTTGCTGGCATCGCAATCGCTTCCGGGATGCGCCCCTTGGGCAGGAGGTAGTCGCAGCGGCGGAGGGCGTTGAGCTCAGCCATCGTGATCCCATGGATTGGCTGCTTGCTGCCACCGCGCGATACTACGGACTGATGCTGGTGACCGCCGATGAGCGTCTGCTCGCGGGCCGAGGCTTTGCCCGCTTGCGGACGGGCTAGTGCATCAGGGATTGCGTCCAGCCGGTGGTCACGGCGATGGGCGGGGCGGCGCTGCCGCTGCTGTCGCCGGTGAGCGCGTCCACGAGAAAGCTGCCGTCCGGCAGCGGGGTGAAGGGCGCGCCGGTGTCGCCGGGATACTCGGGCGAGTGCAGCGCAAACAGCGCGTGCGGGGGCTGAAAGGAGAAGGCGCCGCTGGCGTCGGCGCCCACGGCGGTGGCCATCACCATATCGCCGGAATAGTAGTAGAGGGTGTGCCCATCGGGCGACCAGTCCGGCCAGTAGCCGCCGCCGGTGGACACCTGCCAGCGGCTGCCGTGGCTGTCGGGAAACGGCATCACGAACACCTCAAATTCGCCGTTGCCTCCGTCAGCGTAATACGTCTGCCAGCGCCCGTCGGGCGAGATGCGCGGTCCGACGCCCAGCCCCGTCTCCTGCTTCAGGATGGCGCAAGGCTTGCCGGGAGGAGCCAGCGGCAGCAGCCATTCCGCGTTGGAGTCGGTGACTCCTAGCGCGGTGTACAGCAGCGTCGAGCCGTTGGGGCTTATCGACGACGGCTGCTGCGTCATGGCCGAGTTCGAGACCCGCTGCTCGTCCCCGCTGCCGTCGGCGCGTTTGCGGAAAATGTTGTATGCCCCGCTGCCGGCATTGGAGCTGAAATAAACCCAGCGGCCGTCGCGCGACCAGATGGGCCACAGGTGCTCCGAC
>JBOGKL010000406.1:0-8313 GCA_050745525.1 Terriglobales bacterium
TCGCTGCTGCGCATCGGCGTGCCTGATCGCATCATTCCCCACGGCAGTCCGGCGTTGCTGCACGCCAAATACGGCCTCGATTGCGACGGCATTTGCGAGCGTATCCGTCACTTTGCCGGTGGCCAACCCGCCGCCAGCCCGGCTGCGGCGCTGCACGCCCGGGGCCGCTCTTGAGCGCGTGAACGCCCCGTGGGTGCCTCAAAACTCCGCTTGGACCAACTTCTAGTCACCCGCGGGCTCGCCGCCAGCCGGCAGCAGGCCCAAGCCCTCATCCTGGCGGGTGAGGTGTTTGCCGCCGGGCAAAAAGCCGCCAAACCGGGGCATCCGGTGCCGGCCGATGTGGATCTGGAAGTGCGTGCCCACACGCCGCGCTTCGCCAGCCGCGCGGGGGAGAAGCTGGCGGCCGCGCTCGACCATTTTGCGGTGCCGGTCGAGGGCCGCGTGGGGCTCGATATCGGCTCCTCCACCGGCGGTTTCACCGATTGCCTGCTGGCGCACGGCGCACTGCGCGTGCACGCGGTCGATAGCGGCACCAACCAGATGATCTGGCGCTTGCGCACCGATCCCCGGGTCCATCTGCTGGAAAAAACCAATGCCCGCTATCTGACGGCCGGGGACCTGGGCGGCGAACAGCCCTCGCTGCTGGTCATGGACGTGTCGTTTATTTCGGCGACGCTGCTGCTGCCCCAGGCGGTGCCGCTGCTCGGGCCGGCGGCGGAGCTGATCGTGCTGGTCAAGCCGCAGTTCGAGGCGGGGCGGGAGGCGGTGGGCAAGGGCGGGCTGGTGCATGATCCGGCTGCCCGCGCGGCGGCGGTGCGCCGGGTTGCCGCCACGCTCGAACACCTCGGGGGCCGGGACCTGGGCGAGATGCCCAGCCCGGTGCTGGGCGCCAGCGGCAATCAGGAGTATCTCCTGCACGCGGTGCTGCAATAATGGCAGCGATGGCCATTGCCGCTGGCGCCCGGATCGCAATCTATTCCAAGCCCCACCACGAGGAGGCCGCCCGGGTGGGCGCCGCGCTGAGCGCCTGGCTGCGCGAACGCGGATTCCAGCCCCTGCTGGAACCGCCGCTGGCTGTCTCCGGCGACGGTCCACCGCCGGCACTGGCGGTGGTGCTCGGCGGCGACGGGACCATGCTCCATGTGGCGCCGCGCTTGGCGGCCGCCGATGTTCCCGTGCTCGCCGTCCACCTCGGCACGCTGGGCTTCCTCACCGAAACTGCCCGTGGCGATCTTTACGCTGGCTTGGAATCGGTCCTCGCCGGCGGTGGGGTGCGGGAGCGGCGGGCCCTCGCCCGCGCCCAGCTCGAGCGGGACGGTGAGTGCATTGCCGGCTTCGACGCCCTCAATGAAATCGTGGTCGGCAAGGGCGGTTTGGCCCGTCTGGTCCAGATCGAGCTCACCATTGACGGGGAGCGGGTTGGCCTCTACCGCGCCGATGGCGTCCTGGTGGCCACTCCCACCGGCTCGACCGCGTATTCCTTCAGCGCTGGCGGCCCGGTGGTGCATCCCGGCCTGGAGGCGCTGCTCATCACCCCCATTTGCCCGCATGGTCTCAGCCAGCGCGCGCTGGCGGTGGGCGACCGCGCCCATGTGGTCCTGGAGGTGCGGGCTGCGGCCGAGGCGCCGGTGCTGACCATTGACGGCCAACATGGGGAGACGCTGCAAGAGGGGGATCGCATCCACTGCACCCGCAGCCCGCTGGCGCTCACGCTCGTGACCGCCGACGGCCATGGTTACTTCCAGAGCCTTCGTGCCAAACTCCACTGGGGCGCCTAAGCATTTGCCGGGGCCGGCAGCGCGGCAGGAAAATGCCGCCGGATCCGGTAGCGTGCGCCGGCGATGGCCCCTGGAGTCGTCTGGTAGAGCGCCATGCCATCGGCCTCGACCTCGCCCCAGGCGCGTTCGGGCTGCCGCCACTCGCCCCGGAGGGCGTCCGCCGTGCCGGGTTTCCGGACACGCGCCAGCGTGAGGTGGGGCGTCAACGGGCGCCTGGGCGTCACGCCCGCCCACAATGTCCCCGGACGCCGCAGCGAGGGAAACGCGCCCAAGCCGGCGACCAACAGCCGCAGCCGCGGCCAAGCCTGATCGCTCAAGGTGGCGATCAGGCGCGCCTCGTCCGCGTCCGGCCACGCCCCCAGGAATTTGAGCGTGATGTGCCAGTCGGGCGGCGCTTCCCAGCGGACTTCGGGCGCGGCGGCTCGCCAGCGCGCGAGCGCTGCCTCCAGGCCCGCACGGGCTGAGCCGGTCACCGGAATGGCGAGAAACAAACGCATGGGCGTGCACGCCCTGCTCGTCGCTGCCGCCAATCGAGGCCCGCCCTCAAGGCGAGGGCGCACGGAAGCGCCACGAGCAGAGCGGCCTCCCGCTGCCGCGAGTCGAAGGCCGCCCCAAGCGACCAGGGGGAGCGACCCAGCGAAAAGTGGCAAGCCACCTCGATCATAATTCTTGCTACGCTCAAAGATTGAACGAACCCGCCCCGTCCGCGTCCAGATCCGAAGTGTGGACGCGATGGTTGATCGCCATCGCCGTCATGGCCAGTGCCGTGATGGAGCTGGTCGATACCTCGGCGGTCAACGTCAGCATCCCCTACATCGCTGGCAACCTCTCGGCCAGCGTGGACGAAGCCACCTGGGTGCTGACCTCCTACCTGGTCTCCAACGCCATCATGCTGCCGCTCACGGGCTGGATCTCGGCCCGCATCGGGCGCAAGCGCCTGCTGCTGACCGCGGTGGGAGGGTTTACCTGCGCCAGCATCCTGTGCGGCTTCGCGCCCACGCTGCCAGCGCTGATCGCCTGCCGCGTGCTGCAAGGCGCTTTCGGCGGCGTGCTGCAGCCCATCACGCGCGCCATCCTGCTGGAATCGTTCCCGCGCGAGGAGCGCGGCCACGCCATGGCGATGTGGGGCGTGGGCATCGTGGTGGCGCCCATCGTGGCGCCGCTATTGGGCGGCTGGCTGACCACGGATTATTCCTGGCGTTGGGTGTTCTTCATCAATATCCCGGTCAGCGTCTTCGCCTGGTTCATGGTGAAGGTCTTCGTATTCGATCCGGCCTATCTCAAGCGCGTCAAGGAGGGCGCCGACACCTGGGGCATTCTCCTGCTCGCCTTCGGCATTGCCTCGCTGCAGATGGTGCTCGATAAGGGGCAGGAAGCCGATTGGTTCAGCTCGCACCTGATCGTGATTGCCGCCGTAGTTGCCGTCATCTGCCTGGTGGCCTTTGTGCTCTGGGAGCTGCACACCGACCATCCCGTCGTCCATCTGCGCCTGCTGAAGTACCGGACGTTCGGCACCGCCTGCGCGCTCTCGCTGATTCTGTTCTTCGTGCTCTACGGCAGCATCCTGCTGCTGCCGCTCTTCATGCAGGAAGTCCTGCATTTCCCGGCCGTCACGGCGGGGCTGTGGAACATGCCGCGCGGCCTCGCCACCATGATCGGCATGCCCGTTGTCGGCATTTTGATCGGCAAGCGTTGGGACATGCGCGGCATGCTGTTTTGCGGGCTCATCAGCTCGGCTATCGGGGTGCTGATGTTCTCGCAGCTCAACGGACAGTCCGGCCCCTGGGCCTTTTGGTGGCCGCAGATCGTGATGGGTCTGGGGCTGTCGCTGGTCTTTGTGCCCTTCGCCACCATCAGCGTGGATCCGATCCCCAATCCGGAAATGGGCTACGCCACCAGCATCACCGGACTGACGCGCAACCTCGGATCAAGCTTCGGCATTTCCATCATGGCGACGGCGCTGGCGCGCGGCGGACAAACCAACCACGCGCGCCTGGTCAAGCACCTCAACCCCTCCAACCCGCTGGTGAGCGCCTTGCACAGCTCGATTGCGCAGGGCCTGCTGCATGAGGGCTCAAGCCTGGCCCAAGCCAGTGTCCAAGCCTGGGGCGTGCTGCAGGGCGAGATCATGCGCCAGGCGACGGTGCTCAGCTATCTGGATGCCTTCCGCTCGCTCGCGATCGTCTTCTTCCTTGCCGCCCCGCTGGTATGGCTGATGCGGCAGCCGAAATTTGATAAACATTAAGCGGCTGGGCGCCGGCACAGGGCCTGAATACGCTCGATCAGCTCGTCCGGTGCGATGGGCTTGGGCAGCACCTCAAAGTCGTAGCCGCGCTTGCGCGCCGATTCCAGCAGCTTGCCGGCGGCAGCCCGGCCCGAAAACAGAATCACGCCACATTGCGGCAGTTCGCTGCGCAAGGAGATGGCCAGCGCGACCCCGTCCTGGTCGGGCAGCATGATATCGCTGATCACCACGTGCGGCTGCCAATCCCGCGCGTGCGCCAGCGCGGTGTCGGCATCGTAGGCGCCGGCGGCGTCAAAGCCGTTGAATTCCAGTATGGCGACGAGAGATTCGGCGATGATGCGCTCATCGTCCACGACTAAAACTTTGCAGCTTTTGGCGGCGCTCATATCATCGCTCCGCCAGCGAGGCGCCCGGCGCCGGGCCCGACGGCCAAAGTACGGAAAACGTGGTGCCGCTGTGTCCTGGCGTCGCCGAGGTGCGTATCTGGATGCGGCCGTGATGACGGGCTACGATCTCCTGGGTAATCCAAAGCCCCAAGCCGGTGCCGGTGTCCTTCTTCGTCGTGTAAAACGGCTCAAAGATACGGCGCGGGCTGCTGATGCCGCCTCCGTTGTCGGCAATCGTGACGCGAATTCCGCCCTTGCGGAAGCGAGGGGAGGCGCTCACCCGCAGACGCAAACGTCCGCCCCGCGACGGGAGCGCTTCCAAAGCGTTGATCAGCAAATTGGTCACCACCTGGCGGAACTCAGTGGGGGCGGCGAGGACGCGATGCCGGCCTTGCAGTTCCGCCTGTACGTCCACCATGCGTTGGCGGAGCTTGTAGCCGTAAATTTCCAGTAGATCGCGCACCGCCGCGCCGGCATCCACCCATTTCGGCGCCTGTCCGCTGCCACGGTGCACGCCGACGGTCTGGCGTGCGGCCAAGGCGGCGCGCGCCAGCTCGTCGCTGGCCGATTTCAGATACTGCAGCGTGCGCGGAGGGAGTCCCTCTTCGCTGTGAGCCAGATAGATCAGGTTGCTCACCGCCTGCAGGGGATTATTGATCTCGTGCGCCACGGTGGAGGCCAGCCGTCCCACGGCGGCGATCTTTTCCGATTGCCGCAGCGCGGCTTCCGAGGCCGCGCGCACGCGCCGCGCCTCGCCGCGCTCGAACACCAGCGCCGCCATGCGCGCGCCAAAGTCCACCAGCTCCAGCGCGCGCTCGCCGGGCTGGCGCGACTGGGCAAAGCACAGCACGAACGAGCCCCAGGCGCGGGCATGGGCATCCCGGATGGGCGTAGCCAGCATCGCCCCGATGCCGCAGCGCATGCACAACTCGCGATATGGCGCCGGCCAGCGCCGATCGTTAGCGACATCAGCGCCCAGGACCGCATCGCGTGTGCCGATGCCCAGCTCCGGGTCGGGCGCGGCGTCCTGCAGTCCCTGGCCGAAGGCCGCCGGCAGGTCGGGCGCAATCGCGCTCCGAACGCGCGCGCTGTCGCCCTCCCCTTCCGCAATCAGAACCGCCGCTTTCGTATCGGGCACGATCCGCGGCGCGGCCACGCACAACGCCCGCATGCACTCGTCCTGTGGCCGCTCGTCGGCGATCATGACCAGCAATTCCGACTGGACCCGCAACAGCTCTTCGGCACTGCGCCGCGCGCTGATGTCCTCGCACAAGCCGACAAAGTGCAGCGGGCGGCCCGTTTCCTCTCGCGTCAGCGAGACGCTCTTGCGCACCCACATGGTCTCCCCGGACTTGCGGCGATAGCGCTTCTCATACACGAAGTTGGGAACCTCGCCGCTCAACAGTTGCTGAAACAGCCGCTGCATCAAGGGGAGGTCGTCCGGATGCGTCAGCTCGGTGCAGTCCATCCGCAGCAATTCCGCCTCGCTGTAGCCGGTGATGGTGCAAAAGGCGGCATTGACGCGGAGCAGGCGGGTATCGAGGTCGAATTCGATCACCCCCACCGCGCTGGCATCAAAGATGGCGCGCAGGCGGTCGGCGTCCTGGCGGGCCTGCGCCGCTTGGCGCAGCGCCGCCGCATGCATGTGCGCATTGTCCATGGCCAGAGCGGTCTGGCGGGCAATGCTCACCGCCAACTGTTCCGCGTGCTCGTCAAATACGTCCGCCTCCGGATGGCCGAATAACATGGCTCCCAGCACCGCTCCGGAACTCGACACCACCGGCACGCCCATGAAGCTGCGCACGGGCGGATGCCCGGCCGGCAAGCCATAGTGGGGCGCGCTGCGTCCATAACGCGCATCCTGCAACACGTCGCCGATGCGCAACGGTCCTTGGCCCCGGAATACGGGACCGAACAGCGCCGTGTGATGCGGCTGGCCAAACGGTTCAAAGGTCGAGCGGGGCAGCCCCGAGAGCGAGAACAGGCGGTAGGACTCTCCCGCGGCATTGGACTCGGTATAAAAGAGAGCTCCGAAAGCGGCCCCGGTGGCGCGCGTGGCGCAGTCGGTGGCCTCTTGTACGATCGTGGGCAGCTCGAGGCCGCTCGATACCACGCGCGCCACCTCGTTTAGCATTTCCGCATCTTCGCTGGCCTGCTGGCGTAATTCGCCTTCCGCCTCGAGCCGCTGCACCCGCCGCTGGATGCGCGTCAGCTCAGGCTGCGCTGCCTCGCCCTGGCGGCGGCTCGTGATCACCTGCGCGTGCTCGTCGCACGCCCGCTCGAGAAAGCCGGCCGATTCGCCGTTGGCCGGCATCGGGTAGGCGCAATAGAGAGAAATGGGGCAGTGCTGCTGCAGCTGGTTCCACCATTGCTCCAGCCGCAACGCCAGTTCTGTTTTGCCCTCTTCCGCCAGCACCGCTACGAGTTCGCCAAAAATGGCGACGGGCCGTTCTGGGTCAATGGACGTGACCAGCGGATCCATCGTCTGCCGGAAGCGCTCTTGGGCGCCGTCTTCGCCAGGGCGAATTTTGGCCAGCAGGGTTGCGGCGTCGTAGTCCCGGTAGTGACGCAGGTCGGCGCCGCGCGCGCGCAGCTTTCGAGAGAACGCCTCGCGGTGTGCGGCGGTGGCCAGCACCAAGACCGTACGCTGCTCGCTCAGTGCCGCGGCGCAAAACTCCACCGCCGCGGTCGTCAAACCCGCCTCGTCGCCGTAAAACAGTACGCGATGGTCGGCCGCGACTACGTTGGGAGCACTCAGATCTGGCTCTGCGGGTTGACGCGGCATGAGGCGAGGCTCGATTTGTTCAGTCTACGCCTGATGCGAGTGGCTGGTAAGCCCGTCACTGGTACACGATATAGATCGGGCGGGGCGAGAGGGCGAGAATTTCCGCCGGGCTCATCAAGTGGTGGCCCCACTTGATGTCGTTGTGATAGAAGAGCTTGAACCCGGTGAATTGCACCGGCTCGCGTTCGATAAAGTCGCGGTAGGCGGAAATCTTCTCCGCCGACGAGCCGAAGCCGTCCATGTCCATCACGATTTCCACTTCGGGAAGCGGCCGGATGAAGCGCGCTTCCGTGACCATGTGCTGGGTGAAGCGGTGGACGACAAGAATCTTCGGGGCCAGGTGGTTTTGCTGCACGATTTGCGCCAGCCAGCGTGCGGCGTAATTGATCTGCTCCGCGCTCATCGTGCCCCGCCACACGCCCGGCCGTTTGCCCGGCACCAAGGCAAACTCCGGGTCCAGGGCCAGCTCGACGTTAGGCAGCTGGAGATAGGGAGCGAGGCGCGGGAGCTCGGACGTGAGGCTGCTCCACCCCGGCTGCACGTCCAGGAACACCAGCCCGTGGATCTGGTCCGCCATGTGAATGGCCTTTTCGATCTGACCGGCCGGCATGCGCATGCGGTAATCGCCGTCGGGGCCCGGCGCCTGCTGCGCGGAAACGGTGATGTAATCGAGCGCCGGCACCACCGGCGTGGTTGGATCGGCCTTGGTCCAGGCCGCTACGACCGCCTGTAGTTTGGCCAGAACTTCAGCGGGCGGATACTGGCCCAGAATCCCCATCTGCTTGGAATAGAAATTGCCGTAATAGGCCACCACGCGCTCGAACGGCAGCAGCGCACCCGCGTCCGGATAGACCGAATGCACCGGCCACAGCGGTTTCGCGCACGGCTGCAGGCGGACCTTCTTAACTCGCTTCCGTGCCGGCGCCGTCGTGTGCAGCGCCGATACAGCCGGCGGTGCCGCCGCTGTCGAAACGACCGTCGCAGTCGGTTCGGCGGCCGCAGGTCCCGGCAAGCACTTGCGCTCGGGGTGCAGATTCGCCAGCGCCAACATCTTTGCCTTGTAAGCGGCGACGTTGAGCGCGGCGGGCGGATCCTGCTGTGCCACGCTCTGCCCCAGCG
>JBOGKL010000407.1:0-2580 GCA_050745525.1 Terriglobales bacterium
GATGGGCGCCGCGGCGCGCCAACTGCTGGCGCAGGAGCGCGGCGCCACCGAACGCGCGCTGGAAGCGATCACGGCCGTGCTCGCCGAATCTAATTAACTGGCGCGGGACCCCGCGCGGCTGTGCCGCGCGACCCGCTTAACGCTCGGATGGGCTGGGGACCCGCGACCCCAGCCCAGTCGAGCGTGCGGCGTACAATCGGTGTGATGCCGATTGAAGCGTTTGCCGTGTATAGCGAAGAAGAGCGATGCGGGCCGGTGCCTGACGGCGCCGGAGCGGGTCTGGCGGCGGTGATCGAAGAAGCGCTGCAACGCGCCGGCGTGGAAGCAGACGCGCGCATCAGCGGCGCGGTTGCGATCGGCGAGGGCTGGGAAGGCGAAATTACCGTGGCGGACAAGCGCCACCGGACATCGGCCGCCTGGGAGCGGGGACATCATCTGATCGCGCAACTGGCCGAATTCGCCGCCCGTGAACAGTCGGGCGCGCTGAGCGAGGCGGTGCTGCGCAGCTTCGACGATCTGGCCACCCAATCGCCGGCGGCGCTGCTCTACTATCTTGCCGGACGCGGCGATTCCGGAACCGGGCGGCTGCGCCTTTGGCGGCGGGCGTTCGAGCTGGACCCTACTCTCGCCGGCGCGCGCACGGGGCTGGCGCGCGAGGTGCTAGGTCAGGAAAATGTTCAGGGCAATGTGTCCGCCGCCGCGGCCCTGCTGCACGGCGTGGCCGTGTGCGACGGCTTCACCGCCGCCGAGCTGGGCATTGCTCTGTGGGCGCGCGGGGAAGGCGGCGTCAGCTTGGAGCTGCTGCAAGCCGCGGTGCAGGCCAACCCGCAGCATGGCCTGGCGATGGCGGCCCTTGCGGCGCTGCTGGCGCGGCGCACTCGCATTGATGGGTACGGGCAGGGCGCCGCCGGCGGGGAGGCGCTGCAAGAGGCGCTTTTGCTGGCCACGCAGGCGACCCAGTTGGCCAGTGATGATTTCCGCACCTGGGCCGCGCTGGGAGACGTTCACCGCGCCCTCGGCGACTTTCAACAGGCGGGGTTTTACTACGGATTCGCGCTGCGGCTGGAGCCGGAAGCGGCCGGCGTGCTCAAAGACGCCAGCGCCTGCTGGCTGGCCGCGCGGCAGCCCGAAACCGCCCTGCCGCTCATCGAGCGCGCACGTGCAGTGGCGCCCCTGGATGCGGAAAACACGGGCAATCTGGCCTTCGCCCATCTGCTGCGGGGCGACGGCCCGGCGGCGCTGCAGGCGGCGCGGGAAGCCGCCGCGCTGGGGCCGGATAATGCCAACCTGCACATTCTGCATGGCGAGCTGGCATTGCGGGCGGGCGAGCGCGAGGAAGCACTCGACGCCTGGGCGCGGGCGGCCGTGTTGGACCCCGGTATCACCATTGACCCCGAGGGCGGCAACCTGGGACTGGAGGCATTATGAGCGGACCGGAAACGTTGGACATTGAGATCAGCGTGGCCGAGGCTGCCTCGCGCCGCGCGGCGGGCGAAAAGCTGGTGCTGCTCGACGTGCGCGAGGATTGGGAATTCGAGCAGGCGCATATTGACGGTGCCGAGCACATTCCGCTGCCGCAGCTCCCCATGCACCTGGAGGACTTCCTCCGCGAGCGCCCGGAGGAGGAGATCATCTGCTACTGCCACAGCGGGCGGCGCAGCCTGACGGCGGCGGACTGGCTGCGCCGCTCCGGCTGCCCGCGCGCGCGCTCGCTTGCGGGCGGGATTGACGCCTGGAGCGTGGACGTGGACCCCTCGATCCCGCGCTACTGAACCGCCGCCGGCTGCGGAAGCGGCACCGAGCCAGCCACCTGGCCGGTGGCGACGTTGAGGCGGTTCCAAAGATTGCTCACGCTGATGGCCAGCACCAGCGCGCCCAAGGCGCGCTCATCGAAATGGCGCGCCGCTTCCTCCCAGATGGCGTCGCTCACCGGGTCTTCGCGGTCGGAGAGGCGCGTGATGGCCTCGGTCAGCGCCAGCGCGGCGCGCTCGGCATCGGTAAAGTAAGGCGCGTGACGCCACCCGCCACGGCAAAAATGCGCTCGTCGCTTTCGCCCGGTTGCCGCGCGTGATGGCGGGCGAAGCCCAGGCATAGGCCGCAGCCGTTGATCTGGCTCGCGCGCAGATGCACGAGATAGCGCGTCGCCGCGGGCAAATTGCTGGCTTCGACCGCGCGGCCCAAATCCATCATAGCTTTGAGGGCCTCTGGATTCAGGCTGGCATCATGTTTGAGTCTGGTTTTCATGGCCTTGGTTCTCCTAGTCACATTATGGTGACTGGCTACGGCACCGGGGCTGCAGGGGGAGGAGAAAATGGAAGCTCGTGAGCGTGGGGGCAACGGATTCGGCCTGTGGCCGGATGATGGCCGCCGAGATGCTGGCTCCGGCCTCCGCTGGCGCTGGCATCGGACTCGTTCTGGCGCTCGGGACTGCGCAGTTTCTAAAAGCCCTCCTCCCCCTCGGCGGCCCGGCGCAGGCATGGGGCGTGGCGTTCGGCCTCTTGGTGGCGTGGACCGCAGCTCTGGTGGCCGCGCTGCTCGCAGCCGGTGCGGCCGCACGGATCGACCCGGCTGCCTTGCTTC
>JBOGKL010000408.1:0-10265 GCA_050745525.1 Terriglobales bacterium
CGGTCATCCTTGCGCAGGTCGAGCATGCGGTCGCGGAAGGCCCAGAGCACATCCTCAATGTTCTTGGTGGGCAGAGTGGCGAGAGTTTGCTGATGGTCCGGGGTCTCGATGATGACCTCGTGGGCGCCGATGCCGTTCATCTTGTCGTACACGCCCTCGCCCAGCCGGTTCAGTTCCCCTTCGATGCCCAGCGCCGGAAACTTGTTCGGCACCACACGCACCGTCCAGCCGGGCGAGTTGGGGGCGCCGTCGGGGCGGTAGGCGAGGATCTCCGGCGGCGTCTTGTTCTCGCTGCCGTAGCAGAATGGACAAATCCCCTCGCTCGAGCGCCGCAACGGCGCACGGGCAAAGTCGCTCGGCCGCTTGGCGCGGTCGCCGGCAATGATGACCCAACGACCGGTGATGGGATCTTTTCGAAGTTCAGGCATTGGCGTCGGTTTCCTCGGCCATCTCAGTCACGGAAGGCGTCCCGGTGCAGTTGGAGGCGGGGGCGGGCATCATCGGGTCCGTAGATGACCACCAGGTCGAACCGGTATGGGCCCGTATGGCGATGCCGGATGCGGTAGTCCCGCGCCGCGCGGAGCAGATGCCTCCGTTTGGCCCGGTTCACCGCCCCTTCGGCAGCGTACATGCCTTCCCTTGCCCTGGTTTTCACCTCCACAAACACCAATGTAGCAGGCGCACCTTCAAGCGCAATCAAATCAATTTCGCCCGCACCTGCCCGTTGCCGGCTGATGCCACGATAGTTGCGCGCCACGATTGTATACCCGTGATGGCGTAAGTACCAAGCGGCCAAGTTCTCGCCCCGCCGGCCCAGCTCGCCGCTGCCCCGTCCCCTGCTCCATGCAAACCGCCAAAACCGGAGCCGCCGCAGTTGCACTACGCGCCCAGTCAGGCGCAATCCGGTCATAGTCCCTGCTCAATCCGTCGTGCGAATGACCTCTTCGAGAATCCCCAGTCCAATATCGGCCTGCTCACGCGTAATGATCAATGGCGGCATCAGGCGCACGCTGTTGGCTCCGCACCCAAGAATCAGCAGGCCGCGCTGAAATGCGGCATTCACGATGCGGTCGCGCTGCGCCGCATCGGGCGTGCGTTTTGCCTTGTCGGAGACGATTTCCACGCCGATCATTAGACCCAGCCCTCGTACCTCTCCGACCTTACGATGCTTTTCCGGCCAGCTCTGGAGGCGTTGCATCATATATTCGCCCACCTCGGCTGAGTTCCGTATCAGTCCACCCTGCAGCAGTTTCAAAGTGGCCTCGGCCGCCGCCAGACAGACCGGATTCCCCCCGAACGTGGAGGCATGCGCCCCTGCCGTCCAGTCCATAATGCCGGCGCGCGCAAACATTACGCCCAGCGGCATGCCGCTGGCGATGCCTTTGGCGGAGCAAACGATATCGGGCTGCACCCCGTGGTGCTCAATCGCCCACATTTTTCCGGAGCGGCCGCATCCGCTCTGCACCTCATCGGCGATCAGAAGGATTCCGTTACGGTCGCACACGCGGCGCAGCTCCTGAGCAAAGGCAGAGGGCGGCACGACGTACCCACCTTCCCCCTGCACCGGTTCGAAGATGATGGCAGCCACTTCTTCGGGCGGGGTTGTGGTGTGGAACAGCCGTTCCAATTCGTCGAGGCAAGCCCCCACCACATCGCTTGTGCCGTGCGGCGGACGGTAGGGATTGGGATAGCTGATATGGAAAAAGCCCGGCAGCAACGGCGCAAACCGCGCCCGCTGCGTCTGCTTGCTGCAGGTCATCGAGAGCGCGCCCAGCGTGCGCCCGTGGAAGCCGTTGTAGAAGCCGATGAAGTAGGGCCGGCGGCTGTGATAGCGCGCCAGCTTGAGCGCGGCCTCGATGGCTTCGGCTCCCGAGTTGCCGTAGAAGAAGCGGTGCGGGCCGGGCATGGGCGCCGTGGCCGACATCATCTCCGCCACGCGCACCATCTGCTCGTAGTAGAAGTCGGTGCCCGACATGTGAATGAGTTCGGCCGCCTGGCGCTGGATGGCCGCGACGACCTCCGGATGGCAATGCCCGGTCGAACAGACGGCAATGCCGGCGCTGAAATCGAGGAAACGGTTGCCATCCACGTCCTCGACGTACATGCCGCTGCCCTTGCGCGCCACGAAAGGATAGCTGCGGGTGTAGGAGGGGGAGATGAGTTTTTCATCGGCGGCGACGATGCGCTGGGCATTGGGCCCAGGCAGAGCGGTGCGCAGCTCGGGGGCGAGCGAAGAAGCGGTCTGAGGCATGGGAGACTCCTAACTAAGCTGGCGGTTCGCAGCTTGCGGCTGGCAGACGAAAGGCCCGCAACCGCAGAGTTTCGCAGGCCGCGCTCAATCGGAGCCGAACAGGCCGGGGCGCCGTTGCGCTGGGCGGGCCGCCCTGGCTGCAAGCTGCAAGCCGTCGGCTGCGAGCTGAATTACTTCCTGCGCCATCGGTCGCCTCCTCCCTTTATATCTTCCACCAACACGCCGCCCGCGTCCAGTTGGGTGCGAATGGCGTCAGAACGGGCAAAATCCCGGCGCTGACGCGCCGCGCGTCGCTCCGCCATCAGCGATTCTATGGCCGCATCCTCCAGGCCCCGCCCGGCGTTGGCGGGCGCGTCCGGCAACAGCACGTCAAAGATGGCGTCGAAGGCGTCCAGCGCGCCCAGCAACGCCTCGCGATCCCCGCTGCGCATTCCGCCCCCGCCCAATGACTGATCGAGAGCGACGTTGCCTTCCCGCACCAGATCGAAGATGGCCGCCAGCGCTTCGGCCGTGTTCAAGTTGTTGGCCAGCGCGGCCCACATCGTCTCGCGCGCTTTCGCCGCCGCTTGCGCCGGCAGCCCGGGTTCTCCGGGCACAACCGCAGCTTCGCGCACACGCTGCTGGAACGCCCGCACGCGCTGCAGTGCGGCCTCGGCCTGATCCAATCCCTCCAGCGTGAAGTTCAACTGGCGGCGGTACGGCACCGAGGCCAGGAGATAGCGGATGGCCGAGGGGTGATAGCCGCGCTCCATCAGATCGCGCACCGTAAAAAAATTGCCCAGCCGCTTCGACATCTTCTCGCCGTTGACCAGCAGGAACTCCATATGCACCCAGAAGCGCGCCAACGGAGCGTGGGTCAGCGGCTCGACCTGGGCAATTTCATTTTCGTGGTGTGGGAACACCAGGTCCGTGCCCCCGGCGTGGATGTCGAGCGTGGGCCCCAGCATCTTTTCCGCCATGACGGAACATTCGATGTGCCAGCCCGGACGGCCCGGTCCCCAGGGACTGGGCCAGCAGGGCTCGCCCGGGCGTTGCGCCTTCCACAGCGCGAAGTCCTGCGCCTGCTCCTTTTCGTACTCGTCCAAGTCCACGCGCGCGCCCGCCTGCAGCCCTTCTAAATCTTTTCCCGACAGCTTGCCGTAGGCGGGAAAGCTGTTGAGCCGGAAGTAAACCGATCCCTCGCGCTCGTAAGCAAATCCTCCAGCCACGAGGCGTTCGATCCAGGCGACCATGTCGGGGATGCAGTCGGTGGCGCGGACGAGGTGCCGCGCCGGGCGGATGCGCAGGTGCCCCATGTCCTCCAGAAAGGCCGCGGTATAAAACTCCGCATAGTCGCGCAGGTCGCGCCCGGCCTCGCGCGCGCGCGTGATCATCTTGTCGTCCACGTCGGTGATGTTCATCACCGTGTCCAGCTCCAGCCCCTGGCTGGCCAGGAAGCGCTGCAGAATGTCGCAGCCGACAAAGGTGCGGAAGTTGCCGATGTGGCCGTAGTCATATACGGTCAGCCCGCAGGTGTACATCTTGACCCGTCCGGGCGTTTGCGGCTCAAAGGGCTCGACCGTGCGCGTCAGCGTGTTGTAGAGATGTATCTCCATCAAGAGACTGATTGTACCTTGAGGGCCCGAGGCGTTAAGCGGCTTGCGGATGGCAGCGCTCAGGCGGCTTGCCGCCGGCAACGTTCGACGCGGCGCACCAAGCTGGCCAGCGTGGGGTGATGCGGGCCGGACAGCGCCGGCGCGAACAGGTCGCCGAAACGGTCGAGCCGCCGCCGCATCGTCCGGATGTTGAACCGCGCCGGGTCGAGCGAACTGCGCAGCTCGCTCCATTGCAGCGGGCACGAGACCGGCGCGCCCGGGTGCGGACGCGGCGAATACGGCGGCGGAAAATTCTTCCCGTGCGCGTTCTGGCGAAAATCGAGGTACACCCGGTCGCGCGGGCGGTCAGCCACGCGCCAGATTTCCGTCACCAGCTCAGGTGCGCGCGCCGCCGCCAGGCGCAGCAGCAGCGCCGCAAACGGCTGCGTCTGCTCGAAGCTGTGGCCGGGCGCAATGGGAATCCAGATGTGCAGTCCGGTGGCGCCCGAAGTTTTCAAGCACCCTGTGATCTCACAACTCTCCAGCAGCGCGCGCAAAATGCGGGCCACCGCGACCACCCTGGCAAAGCCCGCCTCCGGACCCGGATCGAGATCAAGCAGGACAAAGTCGGGCTCCAGGGGCGTCGCGGCGCGGCTCATCCACACGTTGTGGTCCACGCAGCCGAGATTGACCAGATAGAGCAGCGTGGCCGTGTCGTTGCACAGCACGTAGTGAATCTCGCTGCGCTTGTTGCCGCTGGGCATGGACACGGTGCGCATCCACGGGGGCACCGGACCGGCTTCCTTCTGAAAAAACGCCTCCCCTTCGATACCGTTGGGAAATCGCTTCATCGTGTAGGGGCGATCGCGCAGGTAGGCCACCAGCAAGGGAGCGACGTCATGGCTGTAGTCCAGCAGGTCGCGTTTGCGGATGCCGTCGGGGAAATACGGTTTTTCGAGGTGCGTGAGGCTGAGCCGATGCCCATCCTGCTCCAGCTCCGCGCGCTGGGCATCGGGCGGCAGCGGCAGCTTCCCCAGTAGCCGCAGCTTCGGCTCAGGCACCGGGGACCTCGCGCACGCACTCCTCCGGCCGTTTGTCCTCGCGCACGCCCAGATACACCGGCGCGCGCAGATGCCCGCTGGGCGTCCATTCGGCGAATTTGACCTCGACGGCCAGATCGAGGCGCACCGGATGATACTGCCGCGGCGCACCCTCCATCGCCTCGAGCGCCGCCGCCGGAGCCGGATGCAAGCGCCGCAGCAGCGCCGCCCTTGTCGCCGTATCGAAGCCGGTTCCCACCTTGCCGGCGTAGGCGAAGCGCTGCTGCGCTGGATCGTACACCGCCAGCAGCAGCGCGCCGAAGCTCGTGCGCGCGCCTTGCGGATCGGTGTAGCCGGCCACCACCACCTCTTGCCGCTGCTGCAGCTTGAACTTCAACCACAGGCGCGAGCGGCCTGCTTCGTAGGGCGAGTCGGCCCGCTTGGCGACGATGCCCTCCAGGCCCCGCTGGCGCGCCAACTCGTACAGGCCCGTGCCCTCGCCCACTACATGATCGGAAAACCGCCACGGCCCCGACCAGGGCAGTGGCGCCAGCGCGCGCTTGCGTTCGCGCAGCGGCTGCGCCGTCAGGTCACGACCGTCGAGGGAAAGCAGATCGAAGGCGTAAAAGACCACCGGAACCTGGTCGGCGAGCCGGGCGATCGCGGAGGCTTCCGTCAAGTTCATGCGGCGCTGCAGGCGGTGGAAGCTGGGCTGGCCGTCGGCATCGAGCGCGACAATCTCTCCGTCCAGGATTGCGTTCTGATCCGACGGAAATTTCGCCAGCTCTGGATACTGCCGCGTCAGGTCATGACTCGAGCGCGACAACAGCTGCACGCGTCCGCCGCGGCAGTATGCCAGCGAGCGAATCCCGTCCCATTTCAGCTCGAAAAACCAGTCCGGGTCCCGGAACGGATGCTGGGCCAGGGTGGCCAGCATCGGTTGCACGCGCGTGCGGGGCGCCGCCGTGGTCACCAGGCGCAAGCCGGTCGCAGCGGGCGTCGCCTGGCGCGAGCGCCGCGGGCGCACCGAGCCAGGATGCAGCTCGGCGCGGTCGCCAAATACCGCCGCCTCGTCCTTTTTCTTCGTGAGCAGCCAGGCGTTGTCGGCCGGCTTGGCCGTTTCCTCCTGCCGGCTCGGGTGCGGCGGCATATAGGACAGGGCAAACTCGCCCTTCAACTTTTTGCCCTGCAGGCGGAACTTGATGTGCCCCCGCTCCCATTGCTGTTGCGCCGGCAGGTTCCCCAGCGCCTCGTACTCGCCCACATCCCACACAATGACTTCACCGGCGCCGTAGTTGCCCTCCGGAATCGTGCCCTCAAACATCAGGTAATCCAGAGGGTGATCTTCGGTGGCGATGGCCAGCCGCTTGACCTCAGGATCGAGACTGGGGCCTTTGGGCACAGCCCAGGACTTGAGCACGCCTCCAATCTCCAGCCGCAAGTCGTAATGCAGATGCGACGCATGGTGTTCCTGCACGCAATAGCGCCGCGCCGCCGGTTGGGGCGGAGGCATCACGGTCAGGCGCGAGCGGGCGGGCGCCGGCTCGGGCGTAGCTCCGAAATTTCGCTTGCGCCGGTATTCGCGCAAACTTCCCGGCTTGGCCGGAGCAGCTTTCGCGGCAGGTTCCATCTCTCTTAAGGATGCATCCAAATCAGCATGGCCGGGGTATGGTCCGGTTATTTGACGTTTGGCTTGGTGACGCTGCCCGTGCGCCTGTTCTCGGGCGCGCGCGGAGAGAGGGTCAGCTTCCACTTGCTTCATGCACCCGACCACGCCCGCCTCCAGCAGCAGATGATCTGCTCGCACGACGGTCAGGTGGTCGAGCGCAAGGACACCGTGCGCGGCTACGAGTACGCCAAAGATGCCTATGTGGTGATTCCGGAAGAGCAAATCCGCGCCGCGGCTCCGCACACGGAGCGGCAACTGGAGATCGTCCAGTTTTGCCGGGCGGAGGAGATTGATCCGGTCTGGTTCGAATCCTCCTACTACCTCATGCCGGAAACGGCCGGACAACGCCCCTACGCGCTGCTACTCGAAGCCATGCGCGAATCCGGCTACTGGGCGCTGGCGCAACTGAGCATGCACAACCGCGAATACTTGAGCCTGGTCCGGCCCTCCTCGCTGGCGGGCGTGCCCGGCGACCACGCCCAAACACGAGATGGCCACGAGCGCTGGGCCGCGCGCGAGCGCTGGGGATTGCTGCTGCACACCCTGTATTACGTGGACGAGATTCGCGTCGCCGACGGCTTCGGCTCCATCCACGCCGAGCCCAAGCCGGCCGAGCTCAATTTGGCGAAGCAGTTGATCGAAGGCCTGGCGCAACCGTTCGATCCCACCCGCTTTGAAGACCATTACCGCAAAAATCTCGAACAGGTGGTCGAGGCGGCGCTGGAGGGAAAACCGGCGACGCCGGCGCCCGCGCCGCGGCGGCTGCAGCCCGTCGCCGATCTCATGCAGTCGCTCAAGGCCAGCCTCGAGCGGCAAGGCGGACAGCAGACCGGGCAACAGGCGCGCAAGCCCCCCGCCGCCGCCGCCAAATCCGCGCCCCGGCGCCGCAAACCCCGCGCCGCCTGAGGCTATACTGAGGGGTGAACTCGAGCTCGTTGGATCCCCGCTTCCGCGAAAATCTGGTGGCGCTGATCACGCGCACCGCGACCGATCTGCCTCCCGACGTGCGCGCCGCCATGAAGCGGGCCACGGGCCGCGAAGTGGCCGAGCACCCCGAAGGCAATCAGGCCAGCCAGGCCCTCGCCATCATTGACACCAACATGCAAATGGCCGCCGGGGATGAAGGGCCGGTCTGCCAGGACACCGGCATGCCGGCCTTTTTCATGCACACGCCCGTCGGCTTCAACCAAATTCTGCTGCGACGCGAGATTCTGGCCGCCATCGAGGAAGCCACGCGCCGGGGCAAACTGCGCCCCAACAGCGTGGATTCGCTCACGGGCCAAAACAGCGGCAACAACCTCGGACCCGGCACCCCGGTGTTGCATTGGGAGCAGTGGGAAAACGACCACGAGGTCGAGGTCAAGCTGCTGCTCAAAGGCGGAGGCTGCGAAAACAAGAACATCCAGTACTCCCTTCCCTGCTCGCTCGAAGGCTTGGGCCGTGCCGGCCGCGATATGGACGGCATCCGCAAATGCGTGCTGCACGCCGTCTGGCAGGCGCAAGGGCAGGGCTGCGCGCCCGGTGCGCTCGGCGTGGCCATCGGAGGCGACCGCACCTCCGGCTACGAGGCCGCCAAAGAGCAACTGCTGCGTCCGCTCGATGACACCAACCCCGACCCGCGCCTGGCAGCTCTCGAGGACTACGTCCTCGATCGCGCCAACACCTTGGGCATCGGCACCATGGGCTTTGGTGGCGGCGTCTCGCTCATCGGCTGCAAGGCGACGGCGCTGAACCGGCTGCCCGCCAGTTTTTTCGTTTCCGTTGCCTACGACTGCTGGGCCTATCGGCGGCGCGGCCTGGTGCTCGACGCCGCAACCGGCGCCGTACGGCGCTGGCTCTACGGCGATCCGCCGCTGCCTGGTCAGGAGCCCAATGCTCCGGCGACGATGACGCGGCCGGCCGGCATCCGCCTGCGCGCACCGGTGAGCGAAGAGGACGTTCGCAAGCTCAAGGTCGGCGACATGGTGCTGATCTCCGGGCGCGTCTACACCGGCCGCGACGCCGTGCACGCCCACTTAATGCATCACGAACCGCCGGTGGACCTGCGCGACGCGGTGCTCTACCACTGCGGACCGGTGGCGCGCAAGGACGAAGCCTCCGGCCAGTGGCGCATCACGGCGGCCGGGCCCACCACCAGCATCCGCGAGGAGCCCTACGAGGCCGATTTGCTGCGCCGCTACGGCATGCGCGTGGTCATCGGCAAGGGCGGCATGGGGGCGCGCACGCTGGCGGCCCTGCAGGAATGCGGCGCCGTGTATCTCAACGCGGTGGGCGGGGCGGCGCAATACTACGGCCGCACGATCCAGCGGGTGAACGGCGTGCATTTGCTCGAGTTCGGCACCCCGGAGGCGATGTGGGAACTGGAGGTCGAGGACTTCCCCGCCGTGGTGACCATGGACAGCCACGGCCACAGCCTGCACCAGCAGGTGGCCGATGCCTCCGCCGCTGCCCTGCACGAGCTGGAACCGGACACTATCCATAGCCCCAGCTAGGTCGCAATAGACTAGAATGACAGCTTATGTCCATTAAGGTTGCGGTGCTGCCTGAGACCCGCGCGGGCGAAGCGCGCACGGCCATGGTGCCCTCGGTCGCCTCGCAGTGGGAAAAACTGGGCGCGACGGTCACACTGCAGGCGGATGCGGCCGCGCTGCGCGAGGCCGACGTCGTCGTGGGCGTCCAGCCACCCTCGCTCGAGCAGGTGGCGGCCCTGAAGCCGGGCGCGGTGCTGATCTCCTTCATCTACGCCGGGCAGAACCCCGCCCTGACGGCCGCGCTGCGCGACAGCGGCATCACCTCGTTCGCGATGGAATTAGTCCCGCGCATCTCGCGCGCGCAATCACTCGACGCGCTCTCGAGCCAGGCGGCGCTGGCCGGATACTACGCCGTGCTGCTGGGGGCGGTCCATTTGCCGCGCGTGCTGCCGCGCATGACGACGGCGGCGGGCGTGATCCGCCCCTCGACGGCGCTGGTGATGGGCCTGGGCGTGGCCGGTTTGCAGGCCATCGCCACGCTGCGCCGCCTGGGCGCGGCCATTGAGGCCTACGACGTGCGCCCGGAAACCAAGGAAGAGGCCGAATCGCTGGGCGCGAAATTTGTCGCGACCGGCGTGGACGCCCGCGGCGAGGGCGGATACGCGCGCGAGCTGACGCCGCAGGAACGCGAAACCATCGCCGCCGCGCTCACCGCGCATATCCAGAAGGCCGATCTCGTCATCACCGCGGCTGCCGTCCCCGGCCGCCGCGCCCCTCGGCTCATCACCGCCGAGCAGGTGGCGGGCATGAAAGGCGGCTCCGTCATCGTGGATTTAGGCGCCGAGAGCGGAGGCAATTGCGCCTCCAGCCACCCCGGCGAGACCGTCCGTGTCCCCGGCCGCGACGGCGAAGTCACGATTCTGGCCCCGCTCAACATCACCTCGCGCCTGGCCGACAACGCCAGCGAACTCTACGCCAAAAACGTATTCAACCTGGCCAAGCTCATGCTCCGCGACGGCACGCTCGCCCTCGACTGGAGCGACGAGGTGCTGGCCCAAACCGCCCTCACCCATGCCGGCGAGATCAAGAACCCCGCTGCCCGCGAAGCGTTACAAGCGGCCCCGGCGCGCTGACGGAGACGCAACTCTATGGAAACCACCCTGGTTGGCTTCATCGCCCTCTACATCGTGATGCTGGCCGCCTTCACCGGCATCGAGATCATCGGTCGCGTGCCCGCCATCCTGCACACCCCGCTCATGT